>DATEWS010000137.1:0-3268 GCA_035257785.1 Pyrinomonadaceae bacterium | reverse complement strand
ATCGCAAACGTCAAACTAATGATTGCATCAGTGTTGATGCCCATAAGTTTGGCCGAGTTGAGATTGAACGAAACGGCGCGCATGGCGGTGCCGACCTTCGTCCTGAAGACGATCCATTGCAGAAGCACCATCAAAGCGATCGACACCAGAAAGATTATGATCTGCGCTTTCGAAATCGCTGCATTACCAAACAGGTGAATAGGCGGCTGACTTTGGGAACCGAGGAAATCCGGGAACGCGCGCGGCGCGGCGCCGATGCGCGCGACAAACAAGTTCTCGATCAAAAGCGAAACGCCGATCGCCATGATCAGTGTTGTCATGCGCGAATACTTTCGCACCGGCCGGTAAGCAAAGCGCTCAATGATCATGCCGACGATCGCCGCAACGACCATCGCACCCAGCAACACGAGTGCGAGGGAAAATATCGATGGACCAGCAGCAAGACCGAGACTCAGCGCAATGAAATAACCAGCAAACGCGCCCACCATGTAGACATCGCCATGGGCAAAGTTGATCAGGCGCAGGATGCCGTAGACCATCGTGTAGCCGAGGGCAATCAACGCATAGATAGCGCCCACATTAAGGCCATTAATTAACTGCTGAACAAAGGTATCCATACAGGGCTATTCGAACTAGTTTGCGGGGCTAGCCGCCTTTGCTGGAGGTGCAGGCGCACCTGCTGTCGCCGTGCCCGAAGCCGGAGATGTGGACGTTGCCGGTGGCGTTGAGCCTTCCGGGGCGATGGTGGTTTCGTAAACGAATTTCGAGTTTTCGAGCTTCAAAACCACGGCTGGCTTCACTGCATTGCGATCCTTGTCGATGCTGATCTTCCCGGTCACGCCAGGGAAGTCTTTAGTTTGCGCAATCGCATCACGCAGCTTGGTGTTCTCGGTAGATCCCGCCCGTTTGATCGCATCGGCCAGGACTTTCATTGAGTCGTAGCCAAGCGCCGCGAGCGCGTCAGGCGAAATGTTGTAACGAGCTTTGTAATCCGCGACAAATTTCTGAATCGCGGGCGATGGATCGTCTACTGAATAGTGGTTTGAAATGTAGTTACCATTCAATGAAGCGCCGCCCAGTTGCCAGAGTTGGGGTGCGTCCCAACCGTCACCACCGAGCAAGGGAGCTTTGATACCGAGTTGTTTTGTTTGGTTTGAAATGACGCCGACTTCGCCGTAGTAGCCGGGCACATAAATCACATCCGGATTAGCCGAGCGGATCGCGGTCAACTGTCCGCTAAAGTCGCGATCGCCCTGAGTGTAGGATTTTTCCGAAACGATCTGTCCGCCAAGTCCGGTGAAACTTCGTTTGAAGAATGCATAGAGTCCACGGCTGTAGTCCGAATTGAAGTCGTAAAGGATTGCAGCGCGTTTCGCTTTGAGGTTGTTGGCCGCAAACTTGGCCATCACCTCGCCCTGGAAGGGATCGATAAAACAGACGCGAAAGATGTAATCGCCAACTTGAGTTACCGCCGGATTCGTTGACGACGGTGAAATCATCGGCACTTTTGCTTCCTGAGCTTTGGGAGCCGCTGCCAGACTATTCGACGAAGCCACTTCGCCGAGGATCGCCATAACTTTGTCCTGATTAATGAGCTTGGTGACGACGGTCGCCGCTTTGTTTGGCTCGCCCTGGTCGTCTTCAACGATGATCTGGATCATGCGGCCGTTAATACCGCCGGCTTTATTTATTTCGTCGGCCGCCATCTCGGCGCCATTCTTCGTCGATTGGCCGAAACTCGAGGTGCGTCCGGAGAGATCGCCGTAGTATCCAACAACGATTGGGCCCGTGCCACTTCCATTTGTTGCGTTACCTCGACGTTCACAGGCTAAGGCAGTTAATAGACTCGTAATCAGGAAAAGCGCGAATAGCGTGCGTTTCATTTGGTCCTCACAAACGGCGGATTGGATTTGACGAGCGGAACTCTTAGTCAATCTGCGAATTATAGCGATTTCGCGACAAGTGTCGAGTGCGGAAGCGCCCTCAATCCGCTAAGATGAGCGGCGTGAACAGCCCCAAAACCCACCCGGCGCCCGAGTTGGGCGATATGAAAGCGGAAGACTTTCGTCGTTTTGGACATGAACTGATCGACTGGATCGCGGATTACTTCGAAAGCATCGATCAGCGTCCGGTTCTGCCCGCAATGGAACCGGGTGACTTGAAGGCGAAATTGCCGGCCGCAGCACCCACTCACGGTGAGCCGATGGAACAGATCATTGCCGATGTCGATCGACTGATTGCTCCGGCGTTGACACACTGGAGTCATCCGTCGTTCTTTGCCTACTTCGCCACTTCCACTTCAGGCCCAGGCATCTTCGGCGAACTCTTGAGCGCCGCTTTCGACAATAAGTCAATGCTCTGGCGTACTTCGCCCGCTTCGACAGAGCTCGAAGAAGTGACGCTCGACTGGTTGCGACAAATGATGGGACTCGATCCCGGAATGATCGGGATCATCTACGACACGGCATCAGTCTCGAGTATGCATGCGATCGCGGCGGCGCGCGAAGGCACCGAACAACGAATTCGCGAAGAGGGAATGAGTGGCCGTGCGGATCTGCCGCTACTTCGTGTTTACGTTTCCGAGCAGGCGCATTCGTCGATCGAAAAGGCTGTGATCACACTCGGTCTGGGCCAACGCGGGCTCCGCAAGATTCCGACTGACTCTGAGTTTCGCATGGACGCGGACGCGCTCGCCGACGCGATTAATGAAGACAAACGTAACGGTTATCTTCCGTTCTGCATCGTTGCGACAGTGGGGACGACTTCGACTTCGAGTATCGATCCGGTTGCGAAAATTGTTCCGATCAGTGAAGAGCACGCGATGTGGTTGCACGTCGATGCGGCGTATGCGGGTTCGGCGGCGGTCGTGCCTGAGTTCAGACACATCCTCGCGGGTTGCGAGCGCGCTGATTCGCTCGTGACGAATCCACACAAGTGGCTGTTCACGCCGTTTGATCTTTCGGTGCTCTATTGCCGGCACATGGATCTGCTCAAGCGCGCGTTCTCGCTCGTGCCGGAATATCTGCGCACGCCGGAACAAGAGAAAGTTCGCAGTGGTTCTGATTACGGAATTCAGCTCGGGCGACGTTTTCGCGCGTTGAAGTTGTGGATGGTGATGCGTTACTTCGGTCACGAAGGTTTAGCGGCGCGTATCCGCGAGCATTGTCGTTTGGCGCGACTGTTCGCTTCGTGGGTCGATGAGTCTACTGATTGGGAAGTGATGGCGCCGGTGCCGCTGGCGTTAGTCTGTTTTCGCGCGGGTCCGAAA
>DATEWS010000136.1:0-5284 GCA_035257785.1 Pyrinomonadaceae bacterium | reverse complement strand
GGCGGTATTGCCTATTCAGGCGGTCTGGCGTTCTTCGCTGCGCACCGCCTCCGCTACAACCATTTCATCTGGCACCTCTTCGTGATCGCGGGAACGACCTGCCACTTTTTCGCCGTTCTCTGGTACGCCGCTTAGTTCAGGAGCAGGAACAGAACTCAGGAGCAGGCTGGCGGTCTGCTCCTGCTTCCTTCTTTATCTGGCTTTGTACTGGAATGTGATTCGCGTTTCTTCCTCCAATACTAATGGCCTCACGAAGCGATACGACTTACCGCTGCGCGGAACATCAACCGCAACCGGCAATAGCCCCGCGACACGACGTTGCAGGCTGAAGACGTTTTGCGACATGTTGTTCAACTGCGCCGCTTGTGTTTTCTTCGCCATCTCTTCGACACGTTTATTCTCGGCTGAGAGATTGACGCCGTCCATCGACGTGATGCTCACAGTCGCCTGGACGCTGCCGACCTCAAGAGTCGTTCCCATCCGTGCGGGCTTCGAAGCCGACAACTCAAAATCCTGTACCGATGCCTTAAATCCCGGCGAGGAAATAGTCACCCTGACTGGGCCTTGTTCGAGACCGGAAACAACCCAATGACCGTCGCCTCCAGATGTTGCAGTTATGCCCCGCCCGGTCTGCGTGTTGGTCACTGTGACTTGCGCACCCGCAACCACGGCGCCCGCCGGATCGACGACGATGCCGCCGATTTGCCCCGGTCCAAGCGTGCTGAGATCGCTTTCAGTCCAATTCCTTGCGGCTGAGTCGACGTCATCAGTTCCCTCCGCCAGGAAGTTATTCGCAGCCGCAGCCGGAAGTAATTCAGCCGAGATGGCATTGCCACCGAACTGCTTCACCTCGAGACGTTCAGGCAGCGCCACTTCCCACGTCAACAGATTTACCGGAATATCCAACTTCGGCAGCCCCATGTCATACGATCCATTCTTCGCAAAGCGCGCGCCTTCATTTAGATAAACAAACGAAACGGTGTAGGGCTTTGAAGTATCGAGTCCGGGGCGTGTCAACGGAATGCGAGTGATACCGCTGTCCTCCGCCGGCTTGACTCGCTCGCCGTCAACTTCGGCGGTAAAGAGTTTTGCACCAGCAGGCAATTCAACTTTCATGTAGCCCTTCGCGTGATTGCGCACTCGCAGCGAGATCTCCGTGAGCGTTCTTCCTTCCACGTTCGCGAGCGTCGTTACAGTCGCGCGCTCAGCGACTGCCGAAAGCACGTCAGCATCCTGAAACTGCTGCCACTCGAGTTGCAACTTCGGCGCTTCATTCGCTTTGCGGTTGTAACGAAACGCAGCCTGCAACGGAAAGTGTGAAAGCGATCTCGTGATCGCATTCGCTTCGCGCACGTCGATGCGACGCAGTCCGCCCGATTCTTTTGCTTTCAACTCCATCGCGCCTGCGCCTTCGACCAGCAGTTCACCTGTTTCACGCTGTGCGCCGGGAAACTCGAGCATAGGCGCCTCGACGTTGGTTTCGCGATTCGCGCGTTCGAACGCGATCAGAAACTGGTGATTCCGGCGTGCCGGATCATGAACTCTGATCGTCAGGATCCCTCCCGTGACGTCGTTCGATTCGACCGAGCTTCCGGAAGCAGTCGTGAGTTCGTACCCGGCCGGTACAGGAACTTTGAACTCGGCTGCTTCGCCCTGGATGACTGTAACGTCGCAAAGCGCAGTGAGTCTCAGTTCTGAATCGTCAACGGAAACAACTGTTTTGACGTCCGAGAGAAAACGTACTTCACGTTGCGCGACAGGCGCAGCGATCTCGCGCGTGGTCCACCAGATGCGCGTGGGGTTACCGGGTTCCAACGCAGCTTCGATCAAAGTGTTTCCATTGACCGTATCGCGTTTCGTCACCAGGCCCGGTTCTACGTGCACGTTGGCGTGACTGCCCGGCAATTCCAAACTCAGCATCGTGCTGCTCGCAAGTGGAACAGGCAGCGTGAACGAGGCGCGTCCGGCTTCGATCGCCAGCGGAGCTGCCACACCAAGTGACACCGCAAACGGACCTGGTCCATTCAAGATCGCAGCGTGGCTCGTTCCTTCCTGCAACAACGGCAACGGCTGTCCCGCCTGCTTTGCTTCGAGAATAGTAAGACCGCTCGTCAACGGAGTTTTTATTGCCCCTTTTTCGAGCAGTGATCCGTCGAGGTCAACATAACCAACCAGCGTTTGGTTCTCGACGCGAAGTTTGAAAACGGCACGCGACAAGACAAAAGGAAGCGGCACGGCTTCAGGCGATTTATCTTTTCGCGAGGCACGATCGACGAGTCGATCGTATTCACTGAGCGAAATGGTGACTGTTCCGGGAGCGCCGGGAGCGGGCAATACTGAATCGATTCGTGTGTTTCGTTGTTGGCCCATCGCTACCGCAGCCAGCAACAGGATCATGATTAATACTTTCATTTGTCGCCTCCCTTTTTCTGGCGTTGAAAATCAATCTCAACTGCCGGGGTTTGGTTCTCGCCTGTCAACTCAGACACCAAAAAGATCGATGGACCAAAGTGCGGAAAGACAACGCGCAACGGCAGATTGCGTGACGGCTGCGCGGCGCGTTGCGAACGGATCTTGGCGATGAGTTGCTTCATCTCCGACTGATCGGGAGTGAGCTCGCCTTCTGCACGCTGTTGTTCCGTTGTGCCTGGAACAGCTTCGGAACGAAGCGCGGGAGATTCAGGCGGCGTGTAGTCAGCAACGCGGAAGCTTCCGGAAAGTCCCGGCGCCGGAGTGACGCGAAATAGCGGCGGATGATGCAGCAGCAGATGTGATTTCGAGATCGGAAGATCGACTGCGACGAGTGAAACTCGCGTGCGTCCTTTGTCGGTCCACGACGCGGCGCGATCGATATAAGAAACTTCGACGACAAAGGCGGGCGCCTCTTCGCCGGAGCGTGTTTTTTCAAGTGGGAGTAAATACGAACCATCTGGCGCGCGTCCCGGTCTGATGGGACGACCCGCCACCGAAGCGCTCCAGAGCACGGCAGAGGCAGGCAGGGTGAGTTTCAAAAAGTTTCGCTGATTGTTTCGCACGGCGAAGCGCGACTGCACGAGAATTTTTCCGTCAGCGGCGATCAGCGTGTTGTATTCCGCTTCTTCGATGTTTGCAGTGAGCACTGCCTGCGGCGTGTAACGGGCAACCTCGAGCGACAGCGTTCGAGTTGATTTTCCGTTACCGGGCTGAAACCTGAAGGCGACCAGCGAAGGTGACTGGCGGTTGGAGATCAGTTGGGCCAACTCGCTCGCTTCGGCGTCTTCGAGTCCGTTTGGATCGCGTTGCTTAATCTCACCGGCGCCAAGAACTTCGACACCCACACCGCCCGTTTCGCGTTCGGCGTTTGGCAGACGGACAAGTGGAATGTTCAACTTGCCGGAACGTGGGATGCGCAACTCACCACTCAGTGTGAATCGCACAGTGCTTTGCACCGGCTCGATGAACAACACTTTCAGTTCACTGCCGGCGACGTCCCAGTCAGCGACCATCGCGCCCGAAACCTGGTTAACAGTTAACTGCTCCGGAAGTTGCACGCGAACTTCGTCGGCCAGGCCCTGGACCACCTCGACCTGGACTTCAGCGTTGAGCTGCGTTGAGTCTTCACCTAATCCGACTAGCTGCGTAATCGCGCCGCGCATTCGCAATGGTTGACTCGCGCGCGCATCGTCGATTCGTCGTCGCCACGCAAACGTCAAGGGCTCGCCGCCTTTACCATTCGCTACCCAACGACTGCCAGTCGCAGCTTCTGAATGTTCGAGCAGCAGTCCGCCCGTGATGCGCACGTCAACACCTTGTCGCGCGAGCTGAACACTCGCGTGCGAGATCGCGGAATTGCTGACCGGAAGGTGCAGTATGTCAGTGCCCGCGACTGTCGTAACAGGCGCGACGATCTGAAGTGTCAACAGGGAACGGCCAGTCTTTGATAACAACAGATCGGCGCGGCCCGGACCTTTGCCCGTCTGATTCATCACGAGGTTGACGGGATGACCGTCGAGCTTTGCATCGCGCACGATCAAACCGTCGGGCATCGCGATGCGTACCCAGCCGTTCTTGATTACGTCAACGGTAAGTCGCGCCTCGCCAGTGGCGAGATCGCCGTCGACTTTCAGATCGTAGTCAATGCGACTCAGTGTTGCTTCGATTGGAGGCGCAACAGGTTCAGGTTCAGTGGGAGATGCGGCGCGCTTCAACGCAGTGTATTCACTCACTGGAAGTACAACCCAACCGTCAGTCGCAGTTTGGGCTGAACTGGAAACCGAGCAGCAGATGACGAATAGAGTTGTAGCGAGCAGGAAGCGCGACGCATGTAAACGCAGTCGGTTCATGGTAATTCTCCTTTTCGGGCATACTTCGAGACGGTGCGGCGAGATGGTCGCCGCAAAAAACTAGACCGCACTTTTGTTCGAATTGAGATCGGGGCGCGATCTCTCGGTAAAGCTGTGCCTAAGATGCAATGAGGTTGCTTGGAGTGGTCTCGGCGATCTCTGCGGCCCTCTGCGTCTAAGAACGACCTTTTAACGCAGAGGTCGCAGAGGACCGCAGAGAGCGCAGAGTATAATCAAACTATGAAGCCGACGAAGAAACCACGCGTGAAGATCTGTTGTATGGCCAGCATCGAAGAAGCCTGGATGGCTATCGAGGCGGGTGCATCGGCTGTTGGACTCGTCTCGGCGATGCCGAGCGGTCCGGGACCGATTCCCGAGGATTTGATCGCTGAGATTGCTGCGACTATTCCGCCGGGAGTGAGCTCGTTTCTACTCACCTGCCTTCAGGACACAGATGCGATCATCGATCAGCAGCGACGACTCAGAGTGAACACGATTCAGATCTGCGATCGGTTGCCGGAAGGCGGTCACGCAAAGTTGCGCGATGCACTGCCGGGCGTGTCACTCGTTCAGGTTGTACACGTCACCGGACCCGAATCTGTCGACGAAGCGATCGCAGTCGCGCCGAACGTGAATGCTGTGTTGTTGGATTCGGGCAATCAATCGCTCGCGATCAAAGAACTCGGCGGCACTGGCCGAACTCACGATTGGAATCTGAGTCGCAGGATAAGAGAAGCGATCGATGTACCGATGTTTCTGGCGGGTGGACTGAACCCCGCGAATGTCGCTGCCGCGATTCGCGAGGTTCAGCCGTTTGGAATTGACGTCTGTAGTGGACTACGAACTAACGGTGCGCTCGATCCACGAAAATTGACAGAATTCTTCGCGCGCACGAACACAGCCTAGAAAGTAAACCTCACCGCTAACTGCACCTGTCTCGGATCACCCACACCCTGTCGCAG
>DATEWS010000135.1:0-5846 GCA_035257785.1 Pyrinomonadaceae bacterium | reverse complement strand
ACTGTCGGAAAGAGTCGAGAGCTTAACTAAGGAATAATGTTTCGCGAGGTAAGAGAGTTGCTCTTCAAATGCTTCACTTGAAGTGGACCGGCCGTCTTCAGTATGCGCAAACCGGTGATAAGTCAAGATCAGCGACTTGTGCTTGTTCACTTCGCGGAGGGACGCAAACACACCGGAACTGCGCATCAGTTTAAGGATGGCTTTCTTCATCGCAATTAAGCTCTTGAAGCCTCCAACGCGCCTTTCGCTTTCTTTTGACGCTCTTTCAAACGACGTCGCAACTCGTCTTTTTGCGCCTTCACAGGTAAGCGATAACGCGCACCGAGAGTTGTGTCCTGTGGCCTCGTCTCAGCGGCGCCCAGCGCAATTAATCGAACCGCCTCCGCAACCAACTCGGCGCATCTCGGTCGTAGTTGCTTGCTGAATGTCTCGATGAAACCTTCGTAGTTTGTGCCGTAAGCGTCGTCATACTTCAGCGGCACTGTCTCCTGCAGAATGATGTCGCCGGTGTCGACCTTTGAAGCGACAAAGTGAACCGTCAATCCAACTTCAGTTTCGCCGTTATAAAGTTCCCAGAAAATCGGTGGTCCACCACGGTAGTACGGCGCCAGGCCCTGGTGAAGATTGATCGAGCCTAACCTCGGGATCTTGAAGACAGATTCTTTAATGATGTTTGTGCCGTAGATGACGCCGAGATCTGCATTACATGCCGTCATCAATTCAATCGATTCCGGGTTGTGATAGTTCGCAACGAGATGAAACGGTATCTGCCTTTCGCGGGCGATTTGTTCCAACTCATTGCGACTCTCAAGAACGGCGCCCAAATCATAATCGTGTTTGGAGCTCGTTAGTTTCTTAAGAAACTTCGAAGCCGTTGCGCCGTAACCGTCGTAGCGAATCGATCGTTTGATCTTCTCTGATAAACCGTAGTGCCGCACGATATCCGTTTCCACAAACACACCAACGACCTTGACTTCCGGGAACGAAAGTCGCGCCAGCACTTCTTCTGCGCCTCCATGCGTCAAAAGGATCACACGTAATGGTTCGCGTCTATCAGTCATAACTCTCAGATCGCATGCGCTCCGCGCCCGCCGCTTCCCTCGTCTTCGGTGATAACAATCGTTCGTAGAGTTCTTCAGTCCTTCGCAACTGCGCGGCTAACGAAAAGTTTTCCTCGATAATCCTCAGCCCCGCCTGGCCCATCGAAACTGCGACATCCGCGTCGCTCAGTATTTCAACAATGCGTTCGGCCATGGCTTCGGGATTCTTTGCAGGAACTACGAACCCATTGACGCCATCGCGAATCGCTTCCCGCGCGCCGCCAACGTCCGTAGCCACAACCGGTCGAGCAGCGCCCATGTACTCCAAAATCGCGTTGGAAAAACCTTCAGCTATGGAACTCAACACACAAACATTCGAGACCGCCAACAACTCATTTACATGCTCACAGCGTCCCACAAAAAAAGCACGATCCATCAATCCGAGTTCGGCGGCAAGCGCTCGCATCGGCTCGACCAGCTCTCCCTCGCCCGCCAGAACGAAGGCGGCGTCAGGTACTGCTTTGACTACCCGAGCGGCAGCGCGCAAAAACGTCTCATGATCTTTGACCGGGTGTCGCAGATTCGCCACGATGGTTACGAAACGATACCCGTCAGGCAGGTTCAACCGCGCGAGCATCTCAGTTCTCGTCAGAGTCGGTGAGACAGCTATTCGCGACAAATCCAGCCCGTTATGAATAGTGACGATCTTCTTGTTGTTTACGCCCTCACTAATCAATGCTCTTCTTACTGCTTCAGCATTTCCTACGATCGCATGGGCCAATGTGTAGGCAAAGCGTTCCGCCTTGGCCTGTGCTTTTGTTCTCACCCCTGTTGTTTCGCGTCTCGCCGCAATCCGTACGTTAACTCCGGCCAGCGCAGCGCCCGCCATTCCAAATACGTTCGTGTAGAAATCGTGTGTCTGCACTATGTCGATCGCGCGAGCGCGAAGTAGTTTCACGAATCTGAACAACTGTCTTGCAGCATTGCTATCGTAGAAGCTGGTCAGTGGGAAAGCAGGTACGTCAGCAAGCCCCATGTCTTCGACTTGTTTTCGTAATGAGCCTTCCGGAGAGAGACAGGCGAGATGAATCGTGTATCGATCGCTGGCGCGCAACAGTTGGGTCAACTGTATCGCCTGGCGTTCGGATCCCCCTTGATGAAAACTGCCGACAAGTTGGAGTACGTTAGGTTTCAACCCTTCCTTAGTCCTCACGCACCGACCGGCATGAGGGTCGACTGACCCGCACAACGCGCAACCGACGGTCCTGCATTGTCGATGAACGCTCTACACCACAACTCAAACATCAGCACGGTCCAAAGTGCCGCTGAGTGATCTCGTCTGCCACGTTCGTGTTCCGCCAGTAAAACGTCGATGTACTCCGGCCGGAAATAACCTCGCTGGCGCGTTACGCGATCTCTCAACGTGTCATGTGTGCGTTCGCGAAGTTGATCGTTAATCCATTCACCGATGGGAACTCCGAAACCCTGTTTCGATCGCGTCAAGATCTCCTTTGGTACGAGGTCCGCAACCGCGCGTTTGAAAATGTATTTCGACTCATCGCCGCGCATCTTCAGCGAAGCCGGCATGCGCGCGACAAATTCGATGAGTTCGTGATCGAGAAGCGGAACGCGAGCTTCAAGTGACACGGCCATGCTCATGCGATCCACTTTCGTAAGAATATCACCGGGTAGATACGTCTTGCTGTCCAGGTAGAGCAACCGCTCGAGTGGATCTCCCGTAGTCACTTGCGAAGCAAGTTCACGATACATCGCGACGGCTGATTGCTGTCCGGCAAGACTCTCCAGGAAATCTTCCGAGTAAAGCGAGCCACGGTTCAGCTTGGTAAAGACGGAGATGTTGTCGATGTACCGGTCGATGGGATCCAGCGCGACGTTGTACAAATAGTTGCGCCCGCGCGCGCCGTGAGGTAAGTGCTCGCTCAGGGATTTCATTACGTTTTGCCTCAGGAAACGAGGCAGACGTTCAAAACCCTGACGCTTCAAATCGACAGCGTATCGGGTGTAACCGGCAAAAAGTTCGTCGCCACCATCGCCCGACAAAACAACGGTGACGTGTTCTCTCGCAAGTTTTGAAACGTAGTAAGTCGGGATCGACGACTGATCGGCAAACGGCTCATCGAAATGCCGGATCAGTTCATCAACTATGTTACAGACGTCCGGCGTAACGATTAGTTCGTGATGATCCGTGCCAAAACGCTGCGAGACTAAACGCGCGTACTTGAGCTCGTCGTAGCTGTCTTCAGCGAAACCAATAGAAAAAGTCTTTACGGGCTCCGACATTTCCCGCGCCATCAAAGCGACAATCGTGCTCGAATCCACTCCACCGGAAAGAAACGCGCCGAGCGGAACGTCGGACACGAGTCTCATCCTTACCGATTCCTGTAAACGTTGCCGCAGCTCTTCGACGTAATCATCTTCGCTACGTTCTTCGCTCTGCTCGTAGGGAAAGTCCCAATACTGTTTGGTTGTAAGCTTGCCGTCGACAAGGCTAAGACTGTATCCGGGCGGAAGTTTTTTGATGCCCTTGAAGATGCTTAACGGATCCGGCACGTAGCCGAACGTCAGGTAAGCATCGACTGATTCCGGATCGATCTCGCGTTCGACGTCCTTGTGTTCAAGCAAACACTTTAGCTCTGAACCAAAAACAAATGTGCCGTTCTTCGTGATTGTGTAGTAGAGCGGTTTTTCACCGACGCGGTCGCGCGCGATCAGAAGTTTCCGCCTGGACGCGTCCCAGAGTGCGAAGGCAAACATGCCGCGCAAATGATCGACGCAGTTGTCGCCATACTCTTCATAACTATGAAGAATAGATTCTGTATCGGATTTCGTTTGAAAGGCGTAACCCCGACCCTGGAGATGTTGGCGTAGCTCGCGGTAATTGTAGATCTCACCGTTGAAGACGAGCGTGTTGTTGCCGCTGCTCATCGGCTGGTGACCACCGCTCAGGTCGATGATTGAAAGACGACGCATTCCGAGGGCGACAACATCGTCAACTATTGTGCCCTGATCGTCTGGGCCCCGATGGGCCATCACGGTACACATGCGCTCGAGAATCTCAGCTCTTTCAAGCTGATTTCCGACGCGCGTGCTATCTTCTACAAAACCGGTTATGCCACACATTTCGGGTGCTAACTTCCAGTAACTGAATTTGAGACTGGCTCGCGGATTGGTTCCCAACGCGCATAACGTTCGCCTCTCACAAATTTATAAAAAGCAACGAGGGCCGCCCAGTTTGCAAGCACGAAGTATTGTGGAAACACAACGACTTTGCTTTTTACTCCCAGCTTGAGAGCGAACCAACCAGCAGCGGCAACCAAATAAAAGGCTACCTGCGCGAGAAGTATTAGTCTAAACAAAAACGAGCCGGCGGCTAACACGGCCGACGATACAAACAGAAGAATCAGGCAAACCGGCACGAGGTAACGAAGCACCTTATGCGAGATCAGTTCCACTGCATAGAAGCCGCTGCGCAGGGGATTCATCATGTGACGATGGCGCCACAAGTCTGTGTATGTTTGAGTGATGACGCGCACGCGCATCCTTAATTCTTTCTGCGCTTCGTCGTTCGTTTCTTCCCAGCACAATGCGGCCGGTTCGTAAACTGCTCTGAGTCCCTGTTCCATCATCTTCGTCGCGATGATGAAGTCACTACACGCTTCGTTATAAAGAGGCACGTAAGCCGAACGACGAACAGCATATAAACAGCCGGAAGCTCCGATCAATGAACATATGCGACTCTCGTGAGTTTTTAAAAACGTTTCGTAGCCCCAGTACGACTGAGCACCTCGCCCCACGCCCGAGTTCCGAGGATCGACATAAATCAGCTTCCCTGCAACGCAACCGACCGTTGGATCTGCAAAGCTGGGCACGATCACATTGAGCACGTCAGGTTCGTAAAGCGTAGTCGCATCGGAAAACAAAATGATGTCGCCTTTCGCCAACTCAACCGCAGCGTTTTGTGCGGCTGTCTTTCCCAAGCGCTCCGCTTGTCGATGAAGCCTCACTCCGCGCGTCGCAAAACTCCGTACGATTTCATCTGTGCCGTCGGATGAGCAATCGGAAGCAACGACGATCTCGAGGAGGTTAGAGTCATAATTTAACGAAAGAGTGTTTTCGATCTTCGCTTTCAGATCGCGCTCTTCGTTGTACGCAGTGATTATTACTGTGACTGAGGGACGATGATTTGCCTTAGCAATCGGTCTTGAACGAACCGCGCTAATCACCAGCAGCAGTAACGGATAGCCGGCGTACGTGTAGGCGAGGGCGAACAACGCACTCCAAAAAACTATGAGGAAGAAAACCTGGACAGACATAATCAGGTCTGAGTCGATACAACGTCAGCCGCCGACTCCTTAGCTTTCGCCGTGGCATAAAGACGACTCACGCACACTGCATAGCCAACGAGATAGTAGACGTACCAGAGAAACGCCACCGAAGCAAAAAAGCTGGCCACCATGTAACCAATCAAACTCGCCTGGAGGCCGACCGATAAATAATAGAATTTCGCGTGCTCCTTAACACCAAGTGTTTCGTGCTCGATACGCCGTAGCCTTTTTATCGACGTCACCATAAAGAGAACGTAAAAGATCAGCGCCGCGAAACCTAATTCTGACGCGACCTGAGTGAACGAATTATGACTGACTTGTTCGTGAATTGATCGGTAATGGAAGTTACCTATGCCAACTCCGAATATCGGATACCTGGCGGCAACCAGGAGCGATCGCCAGAACAGTTCCTGACGCGCGCTCGATGAACCCGTGATATCTCCGCCCCAGATCGACGTCA
>DATEWS010000134.1:0-8931 GCA_035257785.1 Pyrinomonadaceae bacterium | reverse complement strand
GCGGGTTGACCGGTACTCCGGTTCCGACTAACAACCTCGCCGCTGCCGCCGCAAGCACCGTTATCGGTTTGACTACGGGCCTCTTCGGCAGCGCGCAGATCAGCGCATTGATCACTCTCGCTGAATCACGCGGACAGGCGAAGACAGTTGCGACTCCACGCGTGACCGCTTTGAACAATCGTCCCGCGCAGATTGAAAGTGGTTCGCAGATTCCGGTGCAAACTACGCAGGCCGCGAGTGGCACCGCAGTAGTAACAACGACTTTCGTGTCCGTGCCGCTGCGTCTTTCAATCACGCCGCAGATCACCGATGCGGGTACGGTTGTGCTGCGAGTCACAATTGAGAACAACACGCTCAACACTGGTATCACAGTTGGCGGCGTTCCCGGCATCGATACGCAGCGCATGCAATCCGAAGTGCTGGTTCCGGATGGCGGCACGACCGTCATGGGTGGCGTGCTTGCCGACACCGAAGGTGAAGCGCAGCAACGCACACCGGGCCTCGCTTCGATTCCGGTCGTTGGCAATCTCTTCAAGAGAAAACTGACGACACGACAGAACAGTGAGATCCTCTTCTTCATCACACCGCACATCTACCGTCCTGACTATCAGGGCCGGCCGACGGCGGGAACAGTGACCAACGGTCAACGCTCGATCACGATTCCACAACCAGTTCCACTTGGAAATCCGCCGAGCAACACGCCGACGCCGACTCAGTTGCAACAGCAACCGCAGTCGCAACCGACAACCCTCACGCCGACTCAGCCGCAATTGTTGAGTGCTCCGCTGCCGAACAGTCCGAACGGAACTACGACGGCGCGGCCGGGCACGCTCAGCGGTCAACGTCCTTAATTGGAGGGCCACATGTTCAAGGAAATGCTTGAGAACATTATCGAACGCACCGAGGGCAGTCTCGGTGCGCTCATAATGGGAACGGATGGCATCGCCGTTGAAAAAGTTCTTGGCGAAGCCGGTATGGAAGCGAATCTCGACGTTGCGGCAGCGGAGTTTACTTCGCTGGTGCGCAGTGCTCAGCGTGCGGGGACGGATACGGGTCTTGGTGGTTTGCGTGAACTCGTTGTCTCGCTCGAGAACGCAGTGCTCGTGATGCGACTTTTGAGTCGCGACTATTTCGTCGTGCTGGCGTTGAGCTCGCAAGGCAATATGGGCCGCGCGCGATTTGAGTTACGCAAAGCCGAGTTGAAACTGGCGAAAGAGTTCGCGGTTTAGTATCCACAGATTACACAGATTAGTTTACGGATCGATCTGTGTAATCTGTGGTTCTATTTTCTTTGGAAGACTGTATGAAACGCCTCATTTTGGTTGTTGCAATCATCGTTTCTAGTTTCGTTTCCGCAGATGCTTCGTCACTGTTCGGAAAAGTGATTGAAGTGAACAGCGGCGATGTCATCACCATCACCAACTTGAATCGTCCGGTGCGTGTCAAGCTAATGGGCGTCGACGCGCCGGAGATGAACCAGGCGTTTGGCGACGTCGCCAGGAAGCATTTGTCGGATCTCGTGTTTGAGAAATCAGTGGTAGTCGAGTATGCCGGCATCGCGGCGGACAGCAGCTTAACCGGCCGTGTGTTATTGAACGACGCCGACATCGGCGCGCAAATGATTCGCGATGGAGCGGCGTGGTTCGATCCGAGTAATGGAAATCGACTAAGCCCAACGAATCAAGAGGTCTATCAACAGTCAGAACAAGCCGCGCGCGGTGAGAAGCGTGGTTTGTGGCAGGATGAGAATCCGGTCGCGCCGTGGGAGTTTATGAAAGCGGAAGCGACGCGTAGAAATCCGCCGGCGAAAGAGGCCGTCGCTGAAGCAAAGCCGAGACGCAGTGGTCCAGTTCCGGAATTGTCTAATCTGTCGCTGATAGCGGCGCGAATGAATGCGGCGCCTCCGCCGGGACCATCATCGATGTCCGAAGAGAATCTCGACTGGGCGCGTTCCACTACACGGAAAAATTGGAGCATCTTACAGCCGCCGGGTGAGGATTTTTCGATAAACATACCCGAAGGCGGCGACCGTCGGAAAATGTCGGTACCGATGGCAGGCGAGACAGTTGAGATCAACATGTACATGGTCCGGGATGGTTGGGGCGTCTATTCGTTGTTATGGTACAAAGGTCCCAGCCTGGGTGAATCGGATGACCTTGCATCGGGTAGCTTGATGAAGGATTTCTTGAAAGGAGCCGCAGAGGGTTACAAGCGCGGTAGCGGTGACACGAACTTTAAGTGCGACCCACGCAGCAGGAAGATTCCTGCTTCGAACGGATATACGGGTCTCGAATTTGATCTGACGTCATGCCCGGTTCCATCGCGGATACGCCTGTACACGAAAGTCATCGACGGCCAGCGCCAGGTGTACGTCGCCACAGCGGCATATAGCGAAGAGGAGAGCGAGAACGCGACGCGCTTCTTGAAGTCGTTCACGGTTGGCCGGGTCAGTACCGTGACGCGGTAGCGCCGGGTTGACTCTGACTACTGCGGCTCACGTGTTTTGCGGAAAGCCGATCCGACGCTATCGCGTTCCGGTACTTGACCCGATCCACTGCGAAATCCTCTACGGCAGTTTGATATAAGGCATACCGCGCAGGATGATCCGCTGACGACGCGCAACACGCCTCGGATTGATCTGTGGATTGAACACGGTGCGTGGATTGGGAATCATTGCCGACAAGAACGCGGCTTCATTCGCAGACAACGCCGACGCGGGTTTATGAAAGTAGTGCTGCGCTGCCGCCTCAGCTCCGTAAATTCCATCGCCCCACTCGATCACATTCAAATAGATCTCAAGTATGCGACGCTTTGTGAGCGTGCGTTCGAGCATGATCGTCAGTGCAGCTTCCTGACCCTTTCGCAGAAACGATCGTTGTGACGAGAGATAAAGATTCTTTGCGAGCTGCTGGCTGATCGTCGAACCACCGCGCTTGAATTCGGGCAGGTTTGGCAGCCAATCGTCGTCCTCGCCTTCCGCTTTTGCCTGTTTCGCAGCTTCGCGTTGTGCCTGTTCAAAAGCTTTCTGGATCGCTTCGTAGTCGAACCCACGATGCGTCATGAAATTCGTGTCTTCACCCGCGAGAACTGCGCGTTGGAGGTTTGGTGAGATCTTGTCGAGCGGTACCCAAACCTGTTCGCGACGTGGCTGCTGGCCCTTTGCTTCCGCTTCTTTTATGCGGGTGTCGATCAACGACGTAGACGAGGGATTTCCGTTCCGCAACAACATTACGCGCACAAACATGATCGCTTCGTAAGCGATAGCTCCAATTACGGCGCCCACCACCACCAGGAAGAAGATTCGGAACAATCTGCGCATCTGTAACTTCAGGCGAGCCGGCGAGTCGCGACTCTCAGTTCAAATATCTGCTTGACCGTGCGAATGGTATTGCAGTGAATCTCGATCGTGTCGTTGATGTCTTTACCGTAACCGCCGGACATCACGGTGACGATTGGCAGCTCGCGTTCGTAACACTCGCGCAGCACGTACGCGTCGCGTTCGCGCAGGCCATCGATTGTGAGCGCGAGACGGCCGAGTTTGTCGCCACGGTATGGATCCGCTCCGGCGAGGTAGAAAACTATTTCCGGATCGCTTTGGAAGACATGTGCCAGATGACTGGCGAGTATCTCCATGTATTCGGCATCGGAGGTTCCGTCAGGTAACTCGATGTCGAGTGTCGATTGGGCTTTGAAGAGCGGGTAGTTGTTGGCGCCATGCATGGAGAAGGTGAACGTGTTTGCGTCGCCGGCGAATATCGTCGCCGTGCCGTTGCCCTGATGCACGTCGCAATCGACGATCGCCGCGCGCTCGATCAACTTCCGCGCACGCATCGCGCGAATCGCAATCGCGACGTCGTTGAGCACGCAGAAGCCCTCGCCGCGATCGGAGAACGCGTGATGAGTACCGCCTGCGAGATTCGAGCTGTAACCGTCAACGAGCGAAGCTGCTGTAGCTGCGAGTGTGCCGCCGACGGCGTAGAACGAACGGCGCACGAGTGATTCAGACCAGGGCAGGCCGAGTCGTCTAATTTCTTTCGGAGTTAAGGCGCCGGTGCACAGTCGTGAGACGTAGTCGTCAGCATGGACGAGGAGCACGTCTTCGAGTGGCGCCGGAGTTGGTTCAATGATCTCGTGCGTGTGCAGCGTTCCTTCTGCGAGTAACTTCTCGCGGACGAGTTCGAATTTTCGAATGGGAAATATGTGACCCTGACCGATGTCGGCGTAGTACCTGGGTGTGTAGAAGACTTGCACGCAGGGGAGATATTACAGGATTTTTCACACAAAGACGCAAAGGCTCCGCAGAGTCGCAAAGACGGACCACGGCTTTGCGTCTTAGCGGAACCTTTGCGCCTTTGCGTGAAACTATTATTTTCTGGACTTTCGCGAGAGGCCGCGGTAGTTCACGTTGCCGGGCAGTTTGCGAGGCAGTTCGAAATTGTCGTCGACAATGTCTTCGAGATGGACGCTTGCAGCGCGGGCGTAGGCGAGCAGCGTTATCAGGTTGGGTTCGCGTTTGTCCTGCTCGTATTCCGAGATGCGCCCGTAGTGCATTGACTCGGCGAGCCCCAGTCGCTCGAGCATTTGAGTTTGCGAGAGACCAAGCCCAACACGGATTTGCAGGAGTTTTTCAGCCAGACGCATGGGTCGAGGACGCGGATTTCCCATCAGCAGTTGCCTCCTGATGAGACCCGCCGGCACATACTCGCAGTTGGGAGTAAGCTGCGTTCGCTTTTATCTTTCGCCGTGAGTATGAACCTTTCATGCTCAACGGCGATGCTCATCACTCTTCAGTGTGGGAGGTTGAGCCGCGCATTTTGCCGTTGTTAAGTTGTCAAAGACAGATGCATCCTAAAACGACAGGGCATTAATCGTAAATAGAAAAATTCAAGTTGGGCCACGGAAATGTCTGGAAATCCGTGGCCCTTGGTTTGGTCCAGCCTGGTCTAACGGGCGATAAACTGGTCCGTCAGAATCACAGTCACCGGAATGCCTTCGATTGAGTCAGGTAAAAACGGCGCGTTTCCAGCGTCCTTATTTACATATACGACGATTGCAGCTTCGCCATCCGCTCTTCCGGACGCTCCGACGCCAACGCCCATTACGGCTGGCTGGAACATCAGGTTGGCGCGATGATTTTCGAGCACTGCCGACGCGCGATCGACTGCCTGTTGTGGAAGTTGTGGCATAAGACTTTGAATTCCTGGAGTGAAAGGTTGTCTTCCACCGGCGCCCATGTTGCCATCCTCATCTTGTGTGGCTACTCGGGGGCCGCCGCCACCACCGGTGCTGGCAACACCGTTGAAGGTTACCGTACTGCCCAGCGTAGCGCTGAGTTTGGTCAACACTTCATTGATTGGGTTACCAATCGTGGTCGTGCTGCTGCCGGCAAAAAGTAGCGCCACGGGGTTGTGAGAATTATTGTTGGTGACGATCAGCGAACCCGAATCGCCGCCCGCACTGAAGGTGCTGCTGTTGATCACAACCTGGTTGGTGTACGAGACGGTGAACTTTTTACCCTGGTTGCATCCTTGCTGATACTGGACGCTCACGCTCGTATTGATGGACGCGATCGTTCCGGTAGTGAAGCCTGTTGTACGACCGCTCTTCGCGACCGACATGCCGACTGAGGGATTGACTGTCGTGCTGCTCGGCACGCCGATGTCTTCGATAAAGCCGGTCGAGTCCATCGTGCCGGGTCGCAACTGCGCTATTGCAGCATCCACGTTTGACGAACCGAGTGGAGGCGCTGCGGTGAAGTCTGCCACGAGAGTAGCGACGCGGCAGCCATTGTCGATCAGGCCAGGTTGGGAAACGTCCTCGCCGACTGCAGCGGCGCCGCTTCGGCCAAGTACGTGATTATTGCTCAGGACGTATTGAGTGGTTCCGATTTTTACCAGGCTCCCCAGCGTGCCGCTGCAACAGAAAGCGTTGCTGTGGTCATTAACATTTCCGCCGGAAACGCCGAAATGCTGATTCCTAACCTGGTGATTAGCGCCACCGTCTGCCAGGCTGGCTGTCAGAAATAAGTTGAACAACGCGACCGTAGCGACGAGGGCAAAGACCATAAGGGCCTTGAGTCTAAACATTAGAGGCTCTCCTTGTGTTAAAGCGAATGTGGTTGCAGAGCAACGCCCTAATTCAGTGACCCTATTCGATTGTTGCAAAACGTAAGGGCGCCTGTTTTGGCGTTTGGGGAGCCAATTGTTACGCGTGAACTTTCGAAAGTCAATATAAAACCTGGGAATTAGTACTAGCCTGCTCAGTAGAAGATTGCCCAATTTAATTTATGGCGCAGCGATATACTAAAGCCCATATGACGGAACTCACGCTTGCCGCCGTTTATGAAGAAGCCGAGGAAGGTGGTTACATTGCGTACGTCGCCGAGCTTCCAGGCGCGAATACACAGGGAGATACTCTGGACGAAGCTCGCGCAAACCTAAGCGAAGCAATTCAGTTGATCCTGGAGGCCGAATCGTGCGAGGGAAATTATTCGCTTGTGCGAACTCCCAGTTGCGAGTAGTATGGGCTGCTATATGGGTTCAAAGTCACGGAATCGGCCCAAAAACCTTGCTCAAAAACTACGTAAGATCCGAGTTGCCCTGGGCTTATCCCAATCGGAAATGTTGCGGCATTTAGGCGCAGCGGATTTATTTTCAGCAGCGCGGATTTCAGAATATGAGTCAGGCATACGTGAACCGTCTCTTTGGATGTTGTTGGCCTATGGCCGCGTCGCGCGAGTGCACCTCGAGGCTCTGATCGATGACGAGGCCGCTTTGCCTGCCAAGGTCCCCGGTCGTTTCGACTTCAGCCGTCACAAGCAGAA
Source organism: Pyrinomonadaceae bacterium (assembly GCA_035257785.1). GTDB lineage: Bacteria > Acidobacteriota > Blastocatellia > Pyrinomonadales > Pyrinomonadaceae > PSRF01. The sequence goes on along the minus strand of DATEWS010000134.1, from coordinate 2,108 downwards.
ACCCGCCGCGGACGTGTTCGACAATCAGTCCTAAAAAATAACACCCCGGACCAAAAATAATCTTGACGCAAACTCTCTGCTGCGAGTAGGATGATCGCAGCAGAGAGTTTTCTATTCGCAGCAGAGAAAGGCAGGGTAGATGAGGCCGTGCCTGTCTCAAGCACTCTTGTTAACTTATCGTCCAAGGAAACCTCAATGACAAACGAACTGATCTGTCTCCTCGCCGAATCAGCGAAGAATTCAATACTTCCGATTTGCGGCAAAAAGGTCGCTTCAAAAAAGGACTTGACCAGGCGAATGGACGCACTGGAGCAGACTTGCAAAAGGCGATTTAAGATCTTCCGTGAAGTAATCCGGCAGTTAATCAAAACACCCGTGCCCGAACGAAATGCGATTGGATTTCGATCGAAGATTCCCGGGAAAAAGGATAATTAGTGGACCATCGGATCGGCGACGGATTCGTCGTGGCCGATGGTGAGGGCGAGGGCGCGGATGGCGGTGCGGGCGTCGTGTTGTTGGTTCTCACTCAAGAGCGACCAGGCGAGGGAGATGGGACATTCGGAATCGTGGGCCAGTTGTTTATGACAGACGGGACACTCGTCGCCTGACAGCTCAAGCACTACGTAGAGCTTCGCCAGCAACGTGATGATGAGTTCAGCGCGTTTCTTCTGTTCGTCTGATTCGAACATGTCCGTCCAGAGATTAATACTGTAGCGTGTTTTCCCATTTGACTCGCTTCAGCAGCGCGAAGTCGGAGAGCATCTTGCCGGCACCAAGTACTACCGAGGTCAGCGGATCGTCGGCGACAAACACAGGCAAGCCGGTTTCGGTGCGCAAACGCTTGTCGAGATTCGCGAGCAGCGCGCCGCCACCAGTCAGCACTACGCCGCGATCAATGATATCAGCGGAAAGCTCAGGTGGAGTGCGCTCGAGTGCCACACGCACGGCGTCAACGATCGCGCTCACTGCCGGATCGAGCGCCTGGCGCACTTCTTCATCAGTCACTGTAATCGTTTGCGGAATACCTTCGACAAGGTTGCGGCCACGCACGTCCATCTTCAAAGGCTCGTCGAGGGGAAACGCACTGCCGAGTTGAATCTTGATTTCTTCCGCTGTGCGCTCGCCGATCAAAAGGTTGTACTTGCGTTTCACATACTCGGACACGGCGTTGTCCATCGCGTCGCCTGCGGTTCGCACTGCACGCGCGTAGACGATGCCACCGAGACTGATGACGGCGATGTCCGTTGTGCCGCCGCCGATATCGACGACGATATTTTCGTGCGGCTCAGTGATCGGCAAGCCGGCGCCGATCGCTGCCGCCACCGCTTCTTCAACGAGGTAAACTTCCGACGCCTTCGCTCGATACGCTGAATCCTCAACTGCACGGCGCTCGACTTGAGTAATCTCACTGGGAATACCGATCACGACGCGCGGGCTTACCCACGTGCGACCGTTATGCGCCTTACGAATGAAGTGCTGAAGCATTTTCTCCGTCACTTCGAAATTGGCGATCACCCCGTCGCGCATCGGCCGGATGGCAACGATGTTGCCCGGCGTGCGCCCGAGCATCTCCTTCGCGTCCTTACCAACAGCCTCGACAGCATTTGTCACCTTATTAATAGCGACGATCGAGGGTTCGCTCAGCACGACGCCACGCCCTTTGGCGTAAACGAGTGTGTTGGCAGTGCCCAGATCGATGGCCAGGTCGTTGGAACGCAGTCCGGAGAGCAAGGGGAAGGACATAGTGATACCTCAATCTTTATTTGGTTTTGAATCGGGAAGGGATAGCCCTTGGAAAGGGCATCTTTGCTGGAAAAACAAAGACAAACAGAATTTAAAGCGTTGATTTCAGAGTGTCAAGAGAAATTTGTGAGGATTAGAGATAAAAGAAGGGGCGAACTTTGATGATCCAATCGTCCGCCCCCTAAAGGACCTCAATACGGAATGAGCCACTGCTTCTTTTCTGGTGGCGGGTCGGGTCTGACGACAACCGCACTGACGACCCTGTTGTTTGCAGGATCTCTGACACTTATACGGACCACAGCTTCCGGTTGAGTGATCTTCAAAAACATCTGGCCCGCTGAGGCAACAATTATCCTCGGTTCCAC
>DATEWS010000133.1:0-2530 GCA_035257785.1 Pyrinomonadaceae bacterium | reverse complement strand
AGGTCCATGCCGCGATAGATGATGTAGATGTTGAAACTCCAGAACAGCAGGAACGACAGCCATTCTGTCGTCATGTGACCGCCGATTGGACCACCGAGCAACGTCTGCCATCCGGGAATGATGGCTTTAAAGAACGTGTTCAACGCCTCGCCGCCGATCCACGCCTGAATACCAAACCAGCCGCAGGCGACAATCGCGCGCATCAATGCGGGAACATTTGATCCGAGTGTGCCGTAAGCGGCGCGCGCGAAAACGGGAAAGGGAATGCCGTACTTCGTGCCTGGATGTGAGTTGAGCAGGATCGGTATCAAGACGATCGTGTTGCCGAGCAGGATCGTAAACAGCGCCTGCCACCAGTTCATGCCGGCACTGATCAATCCTGACGATAACATGTACGTCGGAATGCAGTGCGCCATGCTGATCCAGAGTGCGGCGTAGTTGTACGTGGTCCAATTGCGTCGCGAGATGGGAACCGGCGCGAGATCGTGGTTGTAAAGCGAGCTCTGGCTAATCTCTTCGAGCGCTTCCGGTTTCAGCTCGACACGTCCGTCGGGATGTTGAATGGTTTCGGCCATAATCCGCGTCTATCCGCGTTAATCCGTGGTTAAATATTCACGCACGTGCCGCGTTTCAAGAATTGACCATCACCTGACTTACCCTTGAACTCTCCTTTATCGATCACCACTTTGCCGCGCGAAAGCACAGTCTCAACTACACCTTTGATCTTCTTGCCCTCGTAAGCATTGTAGTCGCAGTTCATGTGCTGTGTTTTCACACTCAACGTTTGTTCCTTCTCGGGATCGAAGATCACGATGTCCGCATCTGAGCCGACAGCGATCGTGCCCTTCTTCGGAAACAGACCAAACATCTTCGCGGCCGCGGTTGAGGTCAGCTCGACGAATCGATTCAGACTGATGCGATTCTCGACCACGCCGCCGTTGTATATTAGCGGGACGCGATTCTCGACGCCGGGCGCGCCGTTCGGAATCTTTGTGAAGTCATTGAGGCCGAGCTCTTTCTGTTCCTTCATGCAGAACGGGCAGTGATCGGTTGAGATCACTTGCAGATCGTCCATCTTCAAACCCTTCCAGAGTTCAGCCTGGTTTGACTTCTCGCGCAGCGGCGGCGTCATGACATACTTGGCGCCGTTGAAGCCGGGCTCGTCGTAGTTGTCGATCGAAAGAAAGAGATACTGCGGACACGTTTCAGCGAACGCGGGAATGCCGCGATCGCGTGCCTGTCGCACCTGGTTGAGCGCGTCAGCACAAGACAAGTGAACGATGTACACGGGCGACTCAGCCATTTCCGCGATCGCGATCGCGCGGTGAACGCCTTCCGCTTCGGCGACAGTTGGGCGCGTTAGTGCGTGATACTTCGGCGCCGTGCGGCCCTGCTCGAGTGCACGCTTGATGATCTCATTGATGACGATTCCGTTTTCAGCGTGCATGCAAATCAGACCGCCGCGCTGACCGGCCGCGGACATCGCGCGAAAAATCGTGGCGTCGTCGACGAGAAACACGCCGGGATAGGCCATGAACATCTTGAAGCTGGTCACGCCTTCGTCCATTGCCGTGTAGAGCTCTTCGATTTGCTTGTCTTCGAGTTCGGTGGTGATCAGGTGAAAGCCGTAGTCGATAGCTGTTTTGCCTTCGGCTTTCTTGTGCCAGTTGTCGATGCCTTCGATCAGTGATTGACCTTTGTACTGCACTGCGAAGTCGATGATGCTCGTGGTGCCGCCGTGAGCTGCGGCGATCGTGCCGGTGCGAAAGTCGTCGGACGATTCGGTGCCGCCGAACGGCAGTTCCATGTGCGTGTGCGGATCGATGCCGCCGGGTATGACGAGTTTTCCGGCAGCGTCGATGGTCTGGTCCACTTCCATTTGCAGGCTCGCGCCGATGACAGAGACGCGCTCGTCTTCGATCAGAACGTCGGCCTTGTAATCATCGACCGCAGTCACAACACGGCCATTCTTAATCAGAGTTTTCATCGTTTTTCAACCACAGATTACACAGATTTAATTACGATCCTTGAGACAGGGCTTGCTTGAAGCGGCGTCGGCGGCGCGACGCGCGTCTTCGTTGGCTTTTGGACCAGGCGCGATTTTTTCGGTGACGCAGATCTCGGTTGCCGTGATCTTCGCGACCGCGAGATAAGACAGAAGTTTGTTTGGAGCTTCGGCGTCTTCGTTTGCGTTGTAGCGAATGATCAAAGCCACCGGCACCGCTTTGCCGTTTTGAGTCGCGAGTCGCCATTCGACTTTCGGACCCACGCTCGAAAAGCCGCTACTCACAACACTCCAGAGTTCGAGTGAGTGCTCTTTGCCCTTGGGTGTGATGACCCTGATGTTCTGGCGCAGGTCTCCCTCGCTCAGAATCAGGCTGTAACCGGCGGTGCCGCGGCAGCGCGCTTCGAAGCCGTCGTCTCCCGCTTCCGCAGACTTCAGGGTGCGACACTGCTTGTCACCGATCGGTGTGTAGACGCTGCGATTCGATTGCGCTGCGGCGGTCACGCATCCCAACACCATCGCCAA
>DATEWS010000132.1:0-3553 GCA_035257785.1 Pyrinomonadaceae bacterium | reverse complement strand
CCGGCGATGAAGCCGAAAGGGCCGCGACGCCGATTCTTGGTTATCGCGGACTGGTAATCGAGCAAACCGGAACTGGGGCTACTAAAGAATTACCAGGACGCTTCAGAGTGACCGGCGGCAGTTTGGTGGGCCAGGGCTTGGCGCATCGAGCCAGCGATCCTGGTTTTGAAGAGTCGTTTTTCAGCACGAAGGGCGCATCGAAGAATGTGAAAGAGGCGTCGAAACTTCGTGGCCTAATCAAAGAAGAGCTGCCGCGAACTATCGAGCTGCGTAAGAAACTTTTGATCAAGATACCGCCGTTTCCGATCAAGATTCTTTGCGGTTGCGCGCCGCTGTATGAGCCCGCCTGGTGGAACGACTCCGGTCAAAAACAGTTTAATAACAACTGCTACAACTACGCTTCGAACTATCGCTCAGACACGTTTGCGCAACCGGGAAAAGCAGCCGGAGCAATGTACACAGCGCTGACCTGCGCATCTGTGTTGCCGGCGGCAGAAGCAGACGCACTCGAGAATCAGCCGGGCGCAAACAACAAGTGTCCGGCCGAAGGCCATCTGGTAGCATTGGTTATTGCTCCCGGCTGGGATTTCCACTGGTTCCGTAAAGGTCGGAATGGATTGTGGACACACAAACCAGGCGGAACGGCAGTCACGAATGTTGACAACAGTGGAAACTTAATTGCGGATCCGCGTACAGCCAACAGAGGAATGTACACAGACTTCTGCACGTTCATGGTCGTCAAGCATGGGCATATCAAAATCAACTAAGTACACCGCGGGCGTCTCAGTGTTTTCGGGACGCCCGGATCCAACCTGGACGTTGAGTGAAGAAGTCGGAAACGAGATGTTGAGATTGTTTGCGGGTTTGGAGAGTTACGATGAAACCGCGGTGTCGGCTCCGCCGCTCGGTTATCGAGGAGCTTTCCTGCGAGACGACGCCGGTCACGAATGGTTCGCCTATCGCGGCGTCGTTACGTTGACGAGCCCTCATGGCTCTGACGTTCGCAACGATTCGGACCGGGCGTTTGAGCGCGCGCTAGTCGCATCAATCCCTGACGGATTAATCCCACCGGCCCTCTTAACTCAAGAATTCGACTGATAGGATTGGTGGAGCCGAGGGGGATCGAACCCCTGACCTCATGACTGCCAGTCATGCGCTCTCCCAGCTGAGCTACGGCCCCAGGAACGTTTCGATGCAGACTAGCCTAGCGTTTTGCGTTGAGTCAAGCAACGGTGCAAATTCAACATAAAACTCACCACCTTCCCTAATCACGTTGACGCGCGTTCGGCATGGGGATATGCTCAAGCGCTCCGGATCCCTGAATTACGCGCGGCAGGTGCCGCTAAACTTTCCCAACCGGTCACCCACCATGAAACTACCAAAGAGCAAACAAAAAGAACTCAAAGAAAAAGGTAAACGCGACACACCATTGCCCTATGGTGGAGGAGCTATGGGACGCCTGCGTGATTTTGAACAGCAGCGCGGCATCGATGACAGTAATCTGTCGAATCCGGCCGTCGACGAAGAAAAACGCAAACGTCCAACGAAGACCGCGCGCAAGCCAAAAAAATAGTTCTGCACCCGCGCATCCCCTGAATCCCAGACTGCCGCCTTACCGATCAGGTGGTGCCCAATCCAGCCTCCAGGAGATCACATGAGAGCACCAATCGTTGAGCAACTTCCCACATCAGCAGCTTCCAAGACTTCAAAGAAAGCGCGCTCGAAGAAATCCGGATCGAAATCAACGAAAAAGGCGAAACCGAATAGCGCACGAAAACTGGCTCGCAAACTGGCGCGCGTGCCCGGTGGTAAGGCGCTCGCCCGCCTTCACTTTTTCGAGCAACAACGGAACATCGAGCAAACGGATGTCAAACGACGACAGCCAGACAAACCCGGGGAGAAGTTAGGTGCGCAAAAATCACGATCTGCTGCAAAGGCTCGCCCGGGCAGGAGTAACACGGCCGGCCGTAGAGCCGAATCTCCTTATGCTCTCGCCTTCGAACGAAGAAAGGAACTCGACATCACGGCGCCCGCACTGGTCGTCGACCAAGGCTGGCGTCCGCTCGGACCTTTTAGCATTCCGCATGGTCAAACGTATGGTGAAGGCCAGGGCAGTCGACCTTCAGTAGCCGGGAGAATTGTCGCTATTGCAGTGGATCCGGGAAACGCAGATCACATTCTGATCGGCTCCGGCGCGGGCGGTGTTTGGGAAACCAGAGATACCGGCAAAACGTGGAATCCGCGAACTGACGATCAACCCTCGTTATCGACGGGCGCGATCGCTTTCGACCCGACAAATCCATTAATCGTTTACGCCGGTACAGGCGAAGGCGATTCGGTGTCAGCGCTGGGCGTTGGCGTCTTGAAATCAACTGACGGAGGCACGACCTGGACTCAACATGCGGCTGATCCGTTTCAGGGCATCGGGTTTTACGATCTCGTTGTTGACCCTTTAAATAGCAAGCATATCCTCGCGGCGACTACCGCAGGACTTTTCGAATCAACCAACGGCGGCTCCGCGTGGCAGCAACGACGCAGCCAGGTGACATGGGATCTCTCAATGCACCCACCCAATGCTGCAAATCCAAACTCAGTTAAGGAAATTTTTGCGGCCTGCCGCGACGGACTGTTTCGATCTACTAACGGAGGTTCTTCGTGGAGTTCGGTCTCCCTGCCGAGCGCTTCCAGTAGTTGGGAGCGAATTGAAGTGTGCCACGCGCCATCTGATGGAAACGTTGTTTACGTGTGGGCCGCAGGCAATCCTTCGGTCCCGGATCCAGAATCCGGTGAAGACATGCCAAAGCCCTACTTGTACCGTCGAAATGTGTTTGGTGGTCCATTTACAGCGATCACGCCACCGGCCGATGTGCAAACGGGTCAAGCCTGGTACGACTGGTTTGCAGGTGTTGCACCCAATAACCCTGATGTTCTCTATGTCGGAGCGATCAATGTTCATCGAGGCGTGCGCGCGGCAAACGGTACATGGACGTGGAAGAACATCGGCGCAAAGAAACCCGGCGACTCGGTCCATCCGGATCAACACGCAATCGCGTTTAGCCCGACGGACCCAAACGTTGTTTACGTTGGCAACGATGGTGGTATTTATCGCTCACCCGATGCAGGTGTTAAATGGCAATCACTAAACAAGGGATTGAACATTACAGAGTTTGAGTTTCTCGCACAGCACCCGCAATTTGAGAGTTGGCTGATCGGCGGTACTCAGGATAACGGAACCGTGCGCTACGAAGGTGGAGAAGTTTGGTACCACGTGGGCGATGGAGATGGAGGCGACTGCGGCACAAACGCAACCAGCCCTTACACGTGCTATCACACTTTTTTCGGCATGGGCATGGAGCGTTCGACCAGAGGCGGCGGCTGGGACACGTGGAGTTGGGTTGGTCCGAATGTTGCCGATGCCCAAAACTACCCGAACGGCTCGTTGTTTTATCCACCAGTTGAAGTTTGCGGGCGTGTGGTGGCCCAGGCGGGCCGCAGCGTTTTCATCTCTTCCGACGGAGGCACCAGTTGGACTTCAGTTGCGCTGCCCGGAATT
>DATEWS010000131.1:0-5699 GCA_035257785.1 Pyrinomonadaceae bacterium | reverse complement strand
GCGAAGAATGGCGGGTTGCCGCGCGTGTTTGAGAAAACTACTTCCGGAATGCGGTTGTAGTAGATGCCCGCGCCGCCGCGAATGACGACATTGTCTCCTTTGAGCCCAAAACGGTTCGGGCTGTAAGCAAATCCGAAACGCGGCGCAAAGTTGTTCTTGTCGGGATTGTAGAGCTGACTGGTTGGGTCAACGCGCGAGCCAGCCAACCCACCGTTTGGTCCAAATGTGAAATTGGCAACCTGATTATTCTGTTCTTTCAAGACTCCGAAATACTCGTAGCGAAGACCGAGATTGAGCGTCAGGTTTGGACGTGCTTTCCAGTCGTCGAGAAAGAAAACGCCGTAGCTGTTCGAGCGGAAATGACGTTGGGCATCGGCTGGTCCACCAGTCTGAGGACTGGCGTTTATCTGATAGAACAGTGGCGCATCGTTGGCAAAGTTGAAGAGACTCGCGAACGTGAACAACGGACGAGCGGCGCCGTTAAGATTATTATCATTAAACTCCCGGCGAAACTCGCCACCAAACTTCAAACCGTGATTGCCGCGCACGTTGCTGACAATGTCGCGAAACTCCATTGTCTTTTCGGAGAAGACACCCGGCGTCGCTTCAGATTGATTGGCGCCGAAGCGAATGCGATCGTTCCGCAACAAACTCTCAATTTCAATTCTGGGAATACCGAAGTTTGTTGTACTGGACGATTCAATCTCATTGTAAGCAAACTTCGTGAAGTTGAAGCGCGCTTCGTTCAGCAATGTTGGCGTAAACGTGCGATTGTAAAGTACCGCGTAAGCCGTGTTGTGTGGCGCGGTGGTGATGTCGGCTTGTGATCGGGCCGCAGCGCCGGTGTCGCTGCCAATATGGAACGACCTTGTGAGATAGGTGCTGAACGTCAAGTGGTTGTTGGAATTTGGAAGCACATCGAATCGCGCGTTGTATTGGTTTGGTCTGTCTGTAGTAGGCGCGCCAATGATGACTTTCTGAATGTCGGGTATACCGTCGAGACCATTGCCACCGAGATTTGAAAACGATACATATTGGCCCAACCCGCCAGCCAGCGATCCGATGTCGAGACCACTGCCAACTACCTGACACGGAATGCCGCCGTTTATGTCGCCGCAAGAAGGTGTTATGACGGCACTAATCCGGGGCGCGACACCATCGCTGCCGAGTATTGCCGCACCGATTCCACCTGGACGAGCGTTGATAACCGCTTGCCGGAACTGTGCCGTTTCGACGTAACCAATTGAAGACGTAGTTGAGTTGTCGCGCAGCCCTTCATATGAAAAAAAGAAAAACGCGCGGTCCCTGCCGTTATGGGTGGATGGACCACCTTCACCGAAGCGTGGCAGAACAAGTGGACCACCAATACTACCGCCGAACTGACGGAAGAAACGTTCAACTCTCTCGACTCTTCCACGTCCAAAATCGTTGGGGTACTTATTGAACGCATTGAGCTTTGGACTGTTGTACTTAAGGAAGAGGCTGCCGTGAAAATCATTAGTGCCGTTTTGCGAAACTACTTTGATTTGTGCGCCGGAGTTTCTGCCATCTTCCGCGGAGTAGGAAGTTGACGAGATCTGAATCTCTTTGACTGATTCCTGGTTCGGCGTGACGACAGCCGCGCCGCCATGGCTGAGACTGTTCACACTAACGCCGTCGATCTGGAAGTTGTTGGCCGAAATACGTTGACCGTTGGCGCTGATCTGAACCTGGTTTTCCGCCTGAAAAATCGAATCGTTCGAGCCGCCGGGGCCGGGAGAATTTGGCAGACCGGAGGAGTTGCCGTTCGGACTTCGTCCCGCGTCGCCGAAGATTCCCGGAGTAAGTCGTGTTAATTCGTATGGATCGCGACCGACCTGGGGCAGCCGCTTAACTTCAGTGGTCGTAATTCCTTTGTCGACGTTTGCGTTCTCGGTTTCGAGTTGTGCGGTCACTTCGTTAGTGATTGTCACCGTCGCAGTGATCTCGCCGATTTCGAGAATGACGTCGATACCCTGAATGGTCTCGGCGCCTACGGTTACATTTTGCGCAAGGCTCTTCTTATAACCGGCCTTCTCGACCGTCATTTCGTATTTACCGGGAGCCAAACCGGTGATGCGGTAAAAGCCTTCTGCATTAGTCGTATATTCCTGAGTCTTTCCAGTTTCAGTATCTTTAAGAACGACTTTGGCATCTGGAACGAGTGCGCCGGCGGAGTCGGAAACCGTGCCCTGGACGCCGGCCCGGAACTGAGCGTGTGTTGTAATCACAACGGAGCAAAGAAAAAGTCCGCACATTGCGAGGCGGACCAGAGAAGAAATAGTTCGCGACATTGCGAGACCCCCTCCTAGAGGTCGACGGATTTAATGCAAACTTTCGCAAAGAAGTCGGGGGAAATTAATTCTGGGAGACTGCCAGTGGACCTGTGCTGGTCCGATTCTATCCTGCACCCCTCGCAGATGAAAGTGTTTTGTTACACGTATTTTTAACCAATGGCTGAAATTTCGACATCGTCCGAGCCGCGCGCGATGGCGACCCGACGCTATCGCATTACGCTACTGACCTCCTGCAAGTCTGACTCTTGACTCTGTACTTGACTACAGGGTTTAGAATATATCTGCAATGACATCAAAACGACTCAGGATAGGTGAGGTCGCGAAGGCGAGTGGGATTGGAATCGAGGCACTGCGGTTTTACGAGCGCAGCGGGCTGCTCGGCCGGCCCGGACGCACGCAAAGCGGTTATCGCGTCTACGACTCGGAGGTGCTGACGCGTCTCGATTTCATAAAACGCGCGCAAGTGCTTGGTTTTTCTTTACAAGAAATAAAACAGATCATCGCCGATAAAGCTGCCGGTCGCAGTCCGTGTCGCGAAGTGCGCGACATTGTGCGCCAGCGTCTCGCCGAACTCGATGAAAAAATGAGAGAAATGCGCCGGTACCGTAAAGAGCTCGGTGACGCGCTCGCCAAATGGGAAGAGACCGGCCAACTAGACGGCCACATCTGCGGCCTGATCGAAGAAACAGAACTCGCGCATTCGAACCCGATGCATCGCTTGAGTAGGAAAGCAAGGAAATGAGTCGTACGTTACATGTTTTACAGCCGGCGGCGGCCGTGATCGATCCAGTGTGTGGGATGACTGTCGATCCCGAGAACGCCGCCGGATCTTTCGAACACAAGGGCGAGACGTACTACTTCTGTAGCACACACTGCTTACACCGTTTTCAAAAAGATCCCGAGAGTTTTCTGCATAAAGCCGCGCCGGAGGCAGTCACGACTGCGCGGAAGTACACGTGCCCGATGCATCCCGAAATCATTCGCGATGGTCCGGGCAGTTGTCCAATCTGCGGCATGGCGCTCGAACCGCTCACCGCCTCGCTCGAAGAAGAAGAAAACACAGAACTGACGGACATGACGCGCAGGTTCTGGACCGCCGTCCTCCTCACCATTCCCGTACTCATCTTCGGCATGAGCGAACTAATCCCTGGTCAACCACTGCAACAGATCTTCTCGATGAAGACCTTGGCGTGGTTGCAACTGGTGCTCGCGTCGCCCGTGGTCCTGTGGTGCGGCTGGCCATTCTTTGTACGCGCATGGCAGTCAGTCGTAAATCGCAGTTTGAACATGTTCACGTTGATCGGACTCGGTGTTGCCGTGGGTTATTTATTCAGCGTGATTGCGGTCATTAGCCCGGCGATATTCCCGGCGTCGTTTGGGGACGCTGAAGGCAACGTGCCGGTCTACTTTGAAGCTGCTGCTGTGATCGTGACGCTCGTGCTGTTGGGCCAGCTGCTCGAGTTGCGCGCGCGTAGTCGAACGGGAACCGCGATCAAGGCGCTTCTCGGTCTCGCACCCAAAACTGCACGTCGCCTTCGTGATGACGGACAGGAGGAAGACGTTCCGTTGGACGAGGTGCACGTTGGCGATCGACTGCGCGTGCGTCCCGGCGAGAAGGTGCCTGTCGATGGCGTGGTGCTCGACGGCTCGAGCGCTGTTGATGAGTCGATGATTACGGGCGAACCGATACCCGTTGAAAAACATGCGAACGATCGTGTGGTAGGTGCGACGATCAACGCCACCGGTTCGTTTGTGATGCGTGCCGAGCGGGTCGGTTCGGAAACGTTGTTGTCGCAGATCGTGCAGATGGTGGCGGAGGCGCAACGCAGCCGCGCGCAGATCCAAAAGCTCGCGGACGTCGTCTCGAGCTACTTCGTGCCGGCGGTTGTTTTGATCGCGGCGATCACGTTCGTTGTGTGGAGTGTTTGGGGACCCCAACCGCGTATGGCCCACGGTCTGGTAAACGCAGTGGCAGTGCTGATCATCGCGTGTCCGTGTGCGCTCGGACTTGCGACCCCGATGTCGATCATGGTTGCGACCGGAAAAGCGGCGCTGAGCGGCATCCTGTTTAAAAACGCGGAAGCCATCGAGGTGATGCGGAAAGTCGACACGCTCGTGGTTGATAAGACCGGAACGTTGACTGAAGGCAAACCGCGACTGCAAAGCGTCGTCGCCGCGATAGATGAATCAACACTATTGAGACTGGCAGCGAGTCTCGAACGAAGCAGCGAACATCCACTCGCGGCAGCGATCGTCTCAGGCGCTCGTGATCGCGGTGTCAAACTCATTGACGCGGTTCGGTTTCATTCGTTGACGGGAAAAGGTGTCGTCGGAGAAGTTGATGGTCATCGAGTTGCAGTCGGAAATCATGCATTGCTCCAGGAGTTCAACGTTGCAGCGGATGAGTTGACGAAGCAAGCCGAGAGTTTGAGAGCAAGTGGACAGACGATCATGTTCGTGATTGTCGACGAAAAACCTGCCGGACTCATTGGCGTCGCTGATCCGATCAAAGACTCAACGGCGGAAGCGGTCAAACAACTACACGCCGACCGCATTCGCATCGTGATGCTGACCGGCGATAGCCGTACGACTGCTGAAGCAGTAGCTCGAAAACTCGGTATCGACGAGGTCGTTGCCGAGGTGTTGCCGGATCAGAAAGTCGACACTGTAAAAAGACTTCAAAACGACGGACGCATCGTCGCGATGGCGGGCGACGGCATCAACGACGCACCAGCACTCGCGCAAGCACACGTGGGAATCGCGATGGGCACCGGCACTGACGTAGCGATGAAGAGCGCCGACGTCACACTCGTGAAAGGCGATCTGCGCGGAATCGTGCGAGCACGCTCGCTGAGCCGCGCCACGATGAACAACATCAAACAGAACCTCTTCTTCGCGTTTATCTACAACACGCTCGGCGTGCCGATCGCCGCCGGAGTGCTGTATCCGTTCTTCGGGATCTTGTTAAGCCCGATGATCGCGGCCGCGGCGATGAGTTTTAGTTCGGTGTCGGTGATCGCGAATGCGCTCCGATTGAGGAGCCAATCAGTGTAATCCGCGGCTAATTAACTTCTCGCCTGAAGCGGTGATCATCGACCCGAGCACCTCATCAGTTATGAATCGCTCATCCAGATCAGAAATTCGTATCTCGCGGTCGGTGCGGCCGTTGTTCACATTCACTCCAGCCAATCCGTTACCACCGCTATCGAGGTTCGTGTAGAAATACATCCACTGCCCACGCACGGTCGCGAGACGTTCGCGATGCCATAGGAAACGCGAGAGACGATCGAGTTGCCGCGCGGCAATGCCGTAACGATTGAATCGGGATAGCGGCGGCGCCTTCTGGTTTCGAGTGGCGAACGTCGCCAGCGACTGCAAATTTGA
>DATEWS010000130.1:0-4207 GCA_035257785.1 Pyrinomonadaceae bacterium | reverse complement strand
CACGCGGTCCAACCGCCGTCCATCACCATATTTGCTCCGGTCATATAAGCCGAGGCATCCGACACAAGAAAAATGATCGCACCGTTGTATTCGCTGGGTTCGGCCATGCGGCCGAGCGGCACGTGCGCCGTGTAGCTTTTGAGAAACTGTTCGTCCTGATTGTTGAAAACTCCGGCGAGCGTAAGCGTGTTCACGCGCACCTTACTGCCCGCCCAGTAAGTCGCGAGATAGCGAGTGAGATTCAGTAGCGACGATTTGGAAACGGAATAGGCTACCGGTTTGAAGAACTGTTCACCCCCGGCGCGTCGATATTCATAGATGCGTTGATCAGGAGAAACTAACCCGTAGATGGAACTGATGTTTACGATTGAGCCACGACCGGCCCGGGCCATCGCGCCGCCGATAACCTGGCAGCAGAGGAACACTCCTTTGGTGTTCACTTGCATCACCTTGTCCCACGAGCTTTCGGGATAGGATTCGAACGGGCCAGTTTCTTCAATGGGTGCGTTGGGTGGTGAATCGAGTCCGGCGTTATTGATGAGCGCGTCCGGCACACCCCATTTCGAGATTACCTTGTTCAATCCTGCTTCGAGGGAAATTCGATTCGTAACATCAGCCTCAACCATCAGGATTGCGTCACCAGAGACATCGCATGACGCGAGATCAAAAACAGCAACTCGCGCGCCCGCCTCAACGAGGGCCCTTGTAAACTGCCGTCCCAACTGCCCGCACCCGCCGGTGACGATCACTACTTTACCTTCGACGCTAAAATAATTTTGCGGCATCGCTTTCTTATTCGCGTTCATCCGCGAAATCCGCGGCTAAAACACGGTCGAACAAGTCACAGATTTCGCGAACCGCGCCGTGGCCGCCCGGGAGTTTTGTTTGGTAGTAACCAATCGACGCCACATCCGGATGGGCGTCGCCGACAACGATCGGGAAACCGACCGCAGTCAGGCACGCCAGATCGTTGATATCGTTGCCAACGAACGCGACCTGTTCAAACGTCAAGCCCAGTCTTCCACTCACTTGCTCGAGAGCGCGGACTTTATCCTCGCAATTCTGAATGCACTCAATTTTGAGTTTGCGGCTGCGCGCAGACACAACGGGATTCGGCTCAGTTGAGATAATCACCGTTGCGATCCCGAGCGATTTTAACTTACTTAGTCCGATACCATCGCTGCGCGTGCATCGAACAGCCTCGCGGCCATCTTCGAAAACGTAAACGGTGTTGTCGGTGAAAACGCCATCGAAGTCAAAAGCGACCAGCCGTATGTTACGAATGATTTGCGCGAGCGATGCAGCGTCTAGTGTTCTGAGGTTATTTGCTACCATCCAGGTCTTCAATAGCGATGTTCTCGTCTTCTTTGAACGCGCGTCGCGTAACTCTCCCTATCACTCGATCGAGTTCATACGGCTGCAATCCGTCGCTTGGTGACTTGATTGCAATATCCTCGCGTGTGATTACGTGATTGGCGGGCAGATCCACTGCGGCGACGAGTTTCTTTCCCATCTTGAGCAACGGCGCTTCTTCACTCTTGTAGGTGCTCTTCACTCCGTTACCCAGCGCCAAACGCACCCTCTTGAGATCGCGAACGACGCGACGCATGCCGCTTCTCTCAAGTGAAAAAGCGTGGTCCGTTCCTTTCATCGCTCGGTTCAGCGTGAAATGCTTTTCGACAATTCGAGCGCCGAGAATATAGGCGGCGACAACCATCGCGATCCCACTGTCGTGAGACGATAATCCAATCACTATGTCAGGAAACTTTTCGCGAAAAGTCGTGATTACGCGCAGGTTCATTTCTTCGAAGGCGCAAGGATAACCGGCCGTACACTGCAAGATCGAAAGTTGTTTATTGATCGGCATCACTGCATCGTAAGCACGCTGGACGTCGTCAATCGTGCCGCCACCAGTGCTCACGATCATCGGCTTTTGAAACTCCGCGACATACTTCAAGAGCGGAATATTTCGGAGATCGCCCGAAGCGATTTTAAACGCTGGTGCATTCAGTTCGGCGAGGAAATCGGCGCTTCGAAAATCAAACGCGGTAGCGAAGAAGTGTAGCCCCAGTTCCCGTGCAAAGCGCTGGAGCTCTTTGTACTCCGAGATTCCAAACTCGAGGAACTCTCGATGTTCGCCATACGTCGTGCCGAAACTGTTCTCGTTGTCGTACGGCTTGTTGTACATGTCGCGCGTATAAAGACTGCGATTGTCTCGCTTTTGCAGCTTGACGGCGTCGACTCCGCATTCCTTAGCTGCGCGAAACAGTTCCTTGGCAGTCTCCAGGTTGCCCTGGTGATTGTGACCAATCTCGGCGATCACATAGCAATCGCCGGCGTCGTTGATTTTTGTCGATTCGATTTGCAAAGTGCGGTCCATTCAGATCCCTCTACCTTGAATTGATATGAACTAAGCGCTTGAGGTAACTCGCGATTCTCTTTCGGTGCCCGCCCCGGCCGAACAATCTGCCGGCCAACCGGTTGAAGAAATAATGAACGCGATTATACAGTCTCTTCAGTGGCGGCCAAATCACGATGATTGGAATCCAAAGCTTACGCTGCCACGGAATGATTTGCGACTGAAGCAGGTATGGTCCAATCGCGAGGTTTTTTTTCAAATGGGCATTTCGCTCGTGCCAGACCCTGCCGAACTCCTCGTTCTTATATCTCAGCGCGATCGGCTCGTCATTGATGAACCGGGTGTGCAGCACCTGATCGACGTAACGAAAACGCGTGCTCATCGCGATCTGAATCATCAGCAGCCGATCGCTGGCAATGACGCTGGGAAAATTCTTGAAGGCCTGCCTGAGAAAATCTCGACGAAACAGTCCATAGATAAATAAATGATGCGGACTGCCATGAGCCAGCGCCATCGCGAGCTCAAAAGTCGTCATTGAGTTGGGATTCGCATCATCTTTGAACCGCACCACGTCGTGCGAGCCTCCGCTTTCGTATAAACGCTCAACGGCGCTCATCGCCACCGCCGCATCCGAATGGCCCTCAAGTTCCTCAACCATCGATCGGACAAAACTCTTGGTCCAAAGATCGTCGTGGGCCGCCCACATGAAGTATTTGCCGCTTGCTGTTTCAAGCACACGCTCAAAGTTTGCGATGATTCCGATATTCGTGGCGTTGAAACTCAGCTTGATTCGTGCGTCCCGCGCCGCGTACTCCTGACAGATCTGCGGGGTGCGATCGGTCGAAGCGTTGTCAGAAATAATGATTTCAAGATTGTCGTAGTCCTGGGCCGAAAGGCAGTCGAGCGCGCGCGCAAGATCTCGCTCGCCGTTGTAAACGGGCAGTCCGATACTGACTAATGGGTTCGTGCTGCTCAAGCTATTCTTTTGATATAACCGCTCGGCCAATACGTCACTGGTTTCGAAATGCTGCCCTCGTTAAATTGACTCGGCGGTTGTTCGATAACGAAGCCGCTGTTGGCGGCAACAAACTCCTGTGCCGCGGCGCGCGGGTTGTTCCACGACCAGTCTGGCTGCGTTCGCGGAGCGCCAACTACCTGTTCCATGATTCCATCCATCGCCACAATGTAAGATCCCGGGGTAACCAGAGTCGAGTAGGCATTCAACTCAGCCAGGACGTGTTCTTTGGTATGACACGAATCCAACAGCACCAGCACCGTTTCTCCGTCACGAACCTGCGCTTTAGCTTGTGCGACGACATCAGGGTCGATTGAGCTTCCTTCGATTAACGTAATCAAGTGAAACAGCGGATGAGATTCAATCGCTTGCCGGTTGTGTGGCCGGATCTCAATATCGATACCCACGACCCTGCCTCGATCCATTGCTTTGCACAAGGTCGCGTAGAACACTAACGAACCCCCATGGGCCACGCCGGTTTCAATGATCACATCCGGCTGCACTGAGTAGATGACTTCCTGCAAACGAAACATGTCCTCAGGCAACTGAATGATCGGGCGACCAAACCAACTGAAGCCGTAGACGTATTTGTTGTCCCAGCCACTTCTGAGCCACGCGTTGGAAATTGCTTCGAAAGCTTCGGGACTGCCGATGCTGAGCTCCGTCCGGCTCCCGTTTTCTTCGACTATGACGACGCCGCTCTCGGAATCAATTTTGATCACTGGTACCTCCGTATGATTCGAGCAGCGCCGGGATGTCCGCGAGCACGCTGGACGGCCGGAAATCAAACTCCGTTCGCATTCGATCGATGTTTATCGGCGGGAAATTTATCG
>DATEWS010000129.1:0-8616 GCA_035257785.1 Pyrinomonadaceae bacterium | reverse complement strand
CTACGCCCGTATTGCGCAGGCTCCGCGGTCGCATACCAGGATTTGCCGTCTGCGGAACGAATCACCTGAAAGCGGTAGCCGGTGGTTTCAGCACCTTCGATGTCTTTCGGGAGGTAACCGGCGGTAATGAGTTCGGCGGTGTTGCCGAACTGCCCGTTATGGCCCTGGCTATACGCCACCTGCGCGACCGAGATGCGCGTCAACATGTCCTGAACGTCGCTGTGGTGAGCGTTGATGCGGGCCTCAAAGAAAAACTTCTTGCCCTCTTGTTGGACCATTTTCAGGCTTTCCGTATCGCCGACGATCCAACTGTTGTTGACCTTGATTAGCGAGGCGGGTTCGATTTTTTCCTTGCCATCGGCGTCAACAACCTTCACGAAAACGGTCGCCGCATCGCCGCTGATTTGTTCCCCAGTGATATCGACAGTTGCCGGAATCTTTTCGCTGACTGCGACAGCCATCTTTTCAAAATCCGGTCGCAGATCTTCGAACTCCTGAGCCGAGAGTCCCTCGATCGCAGGGCGATAAATCGACATTCCGAACGCTTCGCGAAACTTCTTTTCGCGCATGAGACGGTAAAACTCGCGCATCGTGTCGGTGGGTGTGCGCGGCGTTGTTTGCGGAAACAAAAGAGCGAGCGATAGTAGGATTGCAGTAAACATGAACTTATTTAACCACGGATTACACGGATTTAGATCTGATTTTATCCGTGTAATCCGTGGCTAAAACGTCACTCTTCACGCCGAACGATTGCGCGCGGTTTGAGAACCAACTCGCGACCGACGAGATAGAGCAGTATCGTCAGAATCAGGAACGGGATCAGACCTAACATGTCAGACCGTGGTCCTTCAAAGAACGGGTTGTGATTTGTCGCCCACTCTTCGAAGACTTTCAACTGCGTGACAATACCCTCTCTCAAATTGAGAAACGCGAAGATTACGCCCGCAAGCGTCGCGCCCGCAATGTAGCCTGAAGCGAGCAACACGCCGGGACTCTTATCTGTCTCAGCAGCCATCTGCTCTTCAGTCAACTCGCGGTTCTCCGGTTTCTTGCGCAGGTACTTATCGACCAGCCAACGCACTGCGCCGCCGACGAAGATCGGCGCCGACGTCGAGATCGGTAAGTACACACCGACCGCGAAAGCGAGTGACGGCACTCCGCTCAGTTCAAGCACAATGGTGATGAATACTCCGAGCAATACAAGTCCCCACGGAAGTTCCTGACTCAAAATTCCCTTAATGATGTAAGACATCAACGTCGCCTTCGGCGCCGTGAACTTCGCGACGGTGTTGTTAGTGCCGGGCACTTTGTCGTAGATGCCATTGATACCCGGATCAGCGAGATAGACCGGAACGCCCTGATCGTTCACGAGATAGCGACCGGCCGGACCATAGTTAGTATTTGTCTTATGGACCACGTAATAAGAATTGGAGTCGGAGCTTGCCTGTCCACCTTGCAGACCTTCGCGCTTCGGTTGAGCGCCGCTCTGCACGTACTGATCCGGAGTAAATTTGAATCCTGCCGGGAAGCTGAAGTCTTTATTCTGCGCCACCGGAACGTAAACGCTGCCCGATTGGTTCATCGCCAGCAGGATTGGTCCGAGTGCGAGCGCGGAGGTTAATGCGCCGACAAGGATCGCGATCTGTTGATATTTCGGCGTTGAGCCAACGAGGAATCCGGTCTTTAAGTCTTGTGATGTCGTGCCGCCATTCGAAGCAGCGATACAAACGATGCCGCCAATCGAAAGCGCAGTGACGAAGTAAGGCGGCGCGGTCCAACTAATGATCAGAAACGCCAAACACGTCAGCAGCAACGTCGCCACTGTCATACCCGAGATCGGATTCGACGACGAACCGACTTCACCCGTCAGTCGTGATGAGACAGTTACGAACAGAAAACCAAACGCGATGATCAAAATAGCGCCAAGCAGGTTGAAGCGCAGGTTAAGTTGCGGAACAGCCATGATCACGAGGATCAAAAGAATGATGCCGCCCAACACAAACTTCATCGAGAGGTCCTGGTCCGTGCGTGGCGCATTATCGTTGGAGCCGGTGCCTGAACGACGCAAGTCAGCGAGTCCGCCTTTCAAACCACTCCAAATCACCGGCAGCGATCGAAAGAGACTGATGATTCCGCCGGCCGCCACTGCGCCCGCGCCGATGTAAAGGATGTAACCCTTCTGGATCTGCGCGACGTTCATGTCCTTAATCAGGTGCGTCGTTTCGGGAGCAAGCGGCGTCATCCAGCCGCCACCGAAGTACTTGATCGCCGGTATTAAAACCAGGTACGCGAGCACGCCGCCGGCGACCATGATCGACGCGATGCGTGGTCCAATGATGTAACCGACGCCCAGCAGAGCGGGGTTGTTCTCAATCGAGATCGAACCGCCTTCGAATGGTTTAGAGAACACTTTCCCCGGATACTCTTTCCATGTTTTAAAAATCTGTTCGATACCGTAGTAGAGAAAGCCGATGCCGAAGCCGGTGATAATCGTCTTGCCGCCGGTCGCAGCCTCATCAACCAACGCAGCACTCTCGCGCGAGCCTTCCATCGCGGCGTGACGCGACTCTTCCGACGCACCCGCTTTGAGCACTTCAGCGCAAGCCGTGCCTTCCGGATACTTGAGATAACCATGCTGAGCGACGATGAGCGCGCGGCGCAGTGGAATCATCATCAGGATTCCCAGTAGCCCACCGAGTGTAGCGACCAGCATGACACGCGACAGTTCGAGATCAAATCCGAGAATCAGGATTGCCGGCATCGTGACGCCGATACCGAACGCGATCGACTCTCCGGCTGATCCGGCAGTCTGCACGATATTGTTTTCGAGAATTGTCGCGTCGCGCAGGCCCAGTTTCGACAACACTCGAAAGAGTGTGATCGAGATAACGGCAACGGGAATCGAGGCACTGACTGTCAAACCGACCTTCAGCACGAGATACAACGACGACGCGCCAAAAACGATGCCGAGGACCGTCCCCATTATTAGCGGAAGGATTGTCAGCTCACGTAACCTGACTCCGGCCGGAATGTAAGGGCGAAAAGTCTCCAGGTAAGGATTGTCTGGCTTAAAACCGACCCTGTCTGGGTACTCGTTCGCAGGGATGCTTTCACTGGACATCCGATTGACCTCCAACAAGTTTTGTAAAACGGGGAGTGCGCAGGGGTTTGAAACGCCACCCACTTTACACGGGCCGCCAGCGCTCCGGCAAGCGCACGGATTACACGGAAGGAAGACAGGATCAGGATATCAATCCGTAATTCATCCGTGTAATCTGTGGCAGAAATCGCCTACTTTTCCGTAAACTCCAGACTATGCGCATCCGAATCGTTTCCCTACTGCTGCTATTACTTCTTTCGATTGTCGCCACGGCCCAAACAAAGATTCCCACCCCTGCGGAAGTGCTCGGATTTACGCCCGGTGACGATCGCAAACTCGCTTCGTGGGATCAGGTTGTCGAATACTTTGGACGACTCGATCAGGCAAGCGATCGCGTGACGTTTCAAACGCTTGGTCAAACAACGATGGGTAAGCCGTTTGTAATGGCGACTATCAGTTCGCCTGCCAATCTGGCACGTCTCGACGACTTCAAAAAGATCCAGGACCAACTCGCCGACCCGCGCAAGCTTGGACCACCGGCCACACGCGATCGCAAAGCAGCGGACCTGATCAAGCAAGGGAAGGCGATCGTCCTGATCACTTGTGGTATTCACTCAACGGAAGTCGGCTCGTATCTCTCAAGCATGCTGATCGCCCACCGGCTCGCGTCGTCAACCGATCCTGCGATTCAGAAGATTCTCGACAATACGATCATCCTGCTCGTCCCGTCGCTAAATCCCGACGGCGTCGATATTGTCAAAAGCTGGTACGACAAAACACTCGGCACACCATTCGAAGGCACCGATCCGCCGGAGCTCTATCACAAGTACACCGGTCACGATAACAACCGCGACTGGTACGCGTTCACTCAAGTTGAGACACAACTCACCGTCGATAAGATTCACAACGTTTGGCATCCGCAGATCGTCCACGACATTCATCAACAAGGCGCTTTCGGCTCGCGACTCTTTCTGCCGCCATACATGCAGCCTGTTGAACCAAACGTCCCGAAAGCGCTCGTGCAAGGCTACACGGAGCTCGGCAACTGGATGGCGGCGCAAATGCGCAAGCAGGGCTTCGAAGGAATCACGACTGATTCAACTTACGATGCGTGGTCGCCGGCGCGCGCGTATTCGCATTACCACGGCGGTGTGCGCATGTTGTCTGAAACTGCGTCGGCAAAAATCGCTTCGCCAATCACAGTAAAGTTTGAAGAGCTTCGCTCGCGTGAGGGTTACGACCCGCAGAAGGAGTCGCCGAAGTTTGGACCACTGTGGCGCGGTGGCGAGTGGAAGCTAAGCGATATCACGAAGTACATGACGACCGGTGCTTTTCTATTGCTGGACCACGCCGCGACGAATCGCGAGCAATGGTTGCGGCGATTTTATGCGGTAGGCAAAGACGCAGTGCGGCCGCGACGCCCAGGTGAGCTTTTCGGATACTTGATTGAGCTTGGTGAGAACGCGCACGCTGTACTCGGCATTCTCGCGAGAGGCGGCGTTGAATTCTCCACCCCAAAGGAAGGCACTAACTTCAAGATCGGAACTCGCACTCTTCCGAGTGAAACAATTCTTATCAGGATGGACCAGCCCTACGGAGCGTTTGCGAAGACGCTGCTGGAAAATCAGCGCTATCCAAATCTCAGAGATGCCGAGGGACATCCGATCGCGCCGTACGATGTAACAGCACATACTCTACCGTTGTTGATGGGCGTTACTGTTCATCCAGTCAAGGCTCCCTTTCAATACGCACGCGGCCTCACAACTAAGTCTGACATAACGTTCACAGAGGAAAACTTTTCTTTGGCCGAGAAAGGGTCCCCGCCCGCGATCTATCACTCTGCGGTTCCGAGTAGCGATGAAGGTTGGACCAGGTGGATCCTCGATTCCAGGAAGATAGCTTACGGATTGATCGGTGACCGCGAACTCCGCGCGGGGATTACGACTTATAAGCCCTCTGCTGGTGTAACAGTGAAGTACTACACGATCGTTATGCCGGATCAGCCGGCTCGGACCATACTCGAGGGTTATCGCGCGGGCTCGATGCCGCCGGAGCTCACCGGTGGTCTCGGAGAGCAAGGCGTCAAGGGGCTGCGCGACTTTGTTGAGACGGGCGGCACGTTGATCTGTTTGAATCGCGCTTCGAACTTCGCGATCGAGCAGTTTAAGTTGCCGTTGCGCAATGTCGTCGCCGGACTGCCGCGCACGGATTTTTACGTGCCGGGATCGATCCTGCGCATCAAGCTCGACGGGAGCAATCCGCTCACGCTCGGAATGCCGGAAGAGACGATCGCGTGGGCTGAAGATTCGCCGGTGTTTGAAGCCACCGAGGATTCGAACGCGAGTGTGCCGGCGTCGAATGTGCATGTGATTGCGTCGTATCCGGTGGACAAAGATCCGCTGCTTTCAGGGTGGCTGCTCGGCGGCGATTTGATCAAAGGCAAGGCAGCGCTGGTTGAAGTGACGATGGGTAAGGGACGCATAATCCTCTTTGGGTTTCGCCCGCAGTACCGCGCCCAATCCCTGGCGACTTACCCATTATTCTTCAACGCCTTGAGTTCGAAATAGAGTTTCACACAAAGGTGCAAAGAGGACGCAAAGGCGCAAAGTTAAAGCGTATTTCTTTGTGTCTTTGCGTCCTCTTTGCGCCTTTGTGTGAAACCACTGTTCCGTTTCGCTGCACTCACGGTCTTGAACTTTTCATGCGGACAAGCGTATAACTTAATTGCTTGGCAAGGTTGCAAACGGCACTTCAAAACCTTGCCGGACCACTAATGGTCACCCTTCTAATTACTTCGCTTTTCGTTTTAGGCTTAATCGCGATCGCCGCCATTTACTTCCGGCAAAAAGCCGCCAGCGCATCGGAGTCTCTGGAGCTGTTATTGCCGCCGAAACCGCCCGCAGGGCTGTTTTCCGACTATCAGCCGGCTCAGCAACTTCCAGCGACAACCGAAGAGCCGCGCAAAGCGTTACTCGAGCTCGCAAAAACTGGCGACAAGAAATCTCTGCATGATGCCTATGCTATTAATGATCGGGTCTTATATGACGAAGTGCTGAACACACTCGTCGCTCAGATTAATACTGAACCTCAACTGCTTTCATTGGTATCGCACGTAACCCGAAACGAATTACCTGTAAACAAAACGTTGGCCCAGAAATCAATCGACCATTGGAAAACATCACTCGATCGGAATTCCACTACCAAACTGCTACATGTCGCCGCGCTCTCAGACAATGCGGAGACATACGGCCACGCAGTTGAAATAGTGCTGAACGCCTGGCGCGAAGGTAAGCTCCAGGATGTTTCTGCTGTTGAGTTGCAGTCGTTATTCAATGGCGAGTTTTGGTTGCTGTCGTCCAACACGCGCAGTTCCGGAGCCGGCTTCGTTCTGAAACGAACCTTGTCAACGGCGAAACGCGAACTCGAACTTGCAAACAACCCGATCTAACCAATCAACTGCCTCCAGTTGAACTGAAAGAGATATGCCATGGAAAACTTTGAAATGACATCTGTGATGTGGTGGGTCCTTATTGCCGTCGCTGCTTTGATTCTCGTGATCATTGTCTACAAGACTTTTTTCTCGAACGTCAAGGCGCGCGAAATTGCAATCAAGGAACGGAGATTCTGGGGCACAAGAATGCCGCCCGGAAGAGTTGTAGCTACCGAAGGCGAGGTCGGTATTCAAGCCGACGTACTGAAGCCCGGTCTGCACTTCATCCTGTTTCCTCTGGAACGCATCGTTAAAACGGTGCCGTTGATCGAGATCGGCGCCGACGAGTTGGGCATTATCGAAGCCATCGACGGTGAGCCAATGCAGACGGGCCACATCTTCGCGCCTGATCGCGCTCAGAACGCTCACAACAACTTCCAGGATCCGATCGCGTTTATCAAACGCGGCGGCGTCAAAGGCATTCAGTTGCGAACACTACCTCCGGGCTTGTGGCCCATACATCCTTACCTGTTTCGCGTTTCCGTGGCGAAAGCGACGATGGTACCGCAGGGTAAAGTGGGTGTGATTACGGCCGCTGACGGTGCACCACTCGATGCGGGCCGATTACTCGGTAAGTCCATCTCAGATCATCGCAACTTCCAGGACGCTGAGCAGTTCATTGCTTCAGGCGGCCAGAAAGGTCCGCAGGTCGACATCCTGACGCCCGGCGTCTACCGCATCCTGGTCCAATCCGGATCGATCGAGGGCAGTAGTGAAGCGAAGCCCGGCCTTTTCAACGTCAGGCTCTTCGATGCAACCGTCATCAACGAAAACCAGATTGGTCTCGTCGAAGCACTCGATGGCGCGCAACTGAATCCACGTGACTACGTCGCCGAATCGTTTGCGGGTCACGACAACTTCCAGGATGGACACGAGTTCATCGGCAAGGGCGGTCAGCGTGGTCCACAAAAAGACATCCTGCTGCCGGGAACTTATTACATCAATCCGCTGCTGTTCAAAGTTATTCCTGAGACAGCGAAGGAGATTCAACCAGGTGAAGTTGCGGTTGTGGTTTCAAATGTCGGTAAAGATCCTTCGGAAGAAGTCCGGCGCGAGATGGCTGAGAAGGTACGAATGCGCATGGAGCGCGAAGAGCAGCAGCAGGTTGAAGAATCCGCGGCTCGCCTCGACCTGATGGATGAGAAGCGCACGGCCGAGCAGATTAAGGCTGACCTGATGACGGGCGATCCGGCGGATCGACGTCTCGACGAAGGCGCACACGAAGCTTACGTCGTGCCGGAAGGTTTTCGCGGTATTCAGGAGTCGGTGGTTGGACCAGGACGTTACTACGTCAACACGCTGGCGATCACGCCGATCGTCATTCCCACTACGAACCAGACAGTGGAATGGACGGCGGGTGAAGTTGCCAACACGTTCAATCCGTTCGAGGTAATCTCCAAAGACGGTTTCACGATGCAACTCGAAGTGCGCGTGGTCTTTCGTGTGAAGCCTGAAGACGCACCGTTCATGGTGGCGAAGATTGGCGGTATCGAACGTTTGATTCAAAACGTGATGCACCCGTTGATCGACTCGATCTTCCGTAACCAGGCGTCTGAATCGTCGGCGATGGCGTACCTGCAAAACAGACACGAGGAGCAGGAACGCGCTGAAGCTCGCGTGCGTGCGCACCTCCTGAAGTATCACGTCGACGTTGTGAACGTGCTCATCTGCCACATTCATCTGCCGGAAGAATTGATGAAGACGCAGACGGAAAAGATCCTCGCGGAGCAGCGTCAGAACATGTACAACGCTCAGCGTGAGGCGGAAGAGAAACGCATTCAACTCGAGAAGACCAAGTCGCATGCTGACAACCAGAAAGATTTGGTTGCGGCGACTGTAGGCGTCGAGATCGCAAGCAAACGCGCCGAGCAGCGCAAGGCAGAAGGTGAGGGCGAGGCCCACTACATTCAACAGACCGGCCGCGCCGAAGCTGAGAAGATGCGGCTAATGGGTGAGGCGCAGGGCGTCGCTTATCGCGAACAGGTCAACGCGCTTGGTCCGCAGGGTGTGGCGTTGGTTGAGACGT
>DATEWS010000128.1:0-2203 GCA_035257785.1 Pyrinomonadaceae bacterium | reverse complement strand
TTTCTTCCTGAAGAAGATAAGCCTGGTGCGAACAACGTCGTCATTGTCAGCGAACGCTTCTGGCAAACACGGTATGGCCGTAATGAAAACATTCTCCAGCAGACGCTCACACTCGACAATAAGCTCTACTCAATCGTCGGCGTGATGCCAAACAACTTTCGCTTTCCAGGCGAATTTGATATCTGGCTGCCACTCGCACTCGATCCGTATAAGGAAACACACAGCGACTTTTTCGCGCTCGTTGAAGTTTTAGGTCGACTTAAACCGAATGCAACTCTCGCCAACGCACAGACCGAGCTAGGTGTAATTTCCAAACGAGCATCGGACCAGGGACGCAAAGAACCTTTGCCACTCGCGCCCGTTGAAGTGACGCCGCTTCACAAACAACTGACCGCCGGTGTTCGTTCGACCGTCTTTATACTCTGGGGCGCGGTTGGACTCGTGATGTTGCTGGCTTGTGTGAATGTTGCGAGTTTGATGGTCTCGCGCACTTTCGCACGACAACGCGAGATAGCCGTGCGTGCAGCCGTCGGCGCGCGTCGTTGGCAACTGATCCGGCAACTGCTCACCGAGAGTGTTCTTATCGGTCTCGCCGGCGGCGTCTTCGGATTAGTGATTGCCGTCTGGGCTACGCGAGCCATCGCGAGTCTCGTGCCGAAAGGGTTTGCAACCTCCGTTTACGATCTGAATAGCATTCGTCTGGACTGGCGTGTGTTTGCGTTTACTTTTGGTCTGTCCGTCCTGACCGGAATCGTGTTTGGCTTAGCACCGGCGCTGACTGCTTCAAAGCCTGATCTGATCCACGCGTTGCGCAACAGCCGTTCAAACGGCCTGATGAGTTTCGGACTGCGCAGTTTTCGTGGTTGGCTGGTAGTGACCGAACTCGCACTCGCAGTTGTGTTACTGCTCGCCGCTGGTTTGCTGGTGCGGAGCTTCAACAAACTCGTTGCGATCGATCTCGGTTTCAATCGTGACAACGTACTCACCGCACGCATCGCTCTGCCGCGCTCGGCCTACAAGGAGCCTACGCAGATACAAGGGTTCTACGACGATCTGCTACAGCGTTTGCAGTCGTTACCGGGAGTTGAATCAGCGGGAATGATTAACCATACGCCGCTGAGCGGCTTTGGGATCGTTGTCTTTACCGAAATCGAGGGTCATCCGCAGTTTGACCGCGAGAAGGATCCGCCGATCGGCGTCGGCAGTGTTTCGTCCGAGTATTTCCAAACGATGAAGATACCGCTGTTGAGTGGTCGCACTTACGACACGCACGACGTCGAAGAGGGACGGAAGGTCGCAATCGTGAACCAGGCGTTTGCAAAGCGCTTCTTTCCGAATAGCGATGCGCTCGGAAAGCGCGTTGGGTTCGGCTGTAAAGAAACGGAAGGACTCTGCCGCACGATTGTGGGTGTCGTCGGAAATATTCGTCAGGAAAGTATTACTGATCAGGTCGTGCCGGAGATGTACGTGCCGTTCGCGCAGATGCGCATGAACGCGATGACACTGCTGGTAAGGACCACTTCGGATCCTCACACCATTGCGCGTTCGCTGCGTAGTACAGTGCTGGCCATCGACAAGAATCAACCGGTCTACGAGTTGAAGACACTTGCCGAACGTGTTGACGAAGGTGTGGCTGTTTCGCGTTCGTTGACGCTGCTGTTTACGGCGTTTGCGTTGCTCGGTCTGACGCTTGGCGCCGTCGGTATCTACGGAATCGTCTCTTACTCCGTCACACAACGAACGCACGAGATTGGCATTCGCATGGCGCTCGGCGCGAGAGCGGGCAACGTGCTGAGTTTGATCATGAAGAACGGGCTGGCACTCGTACTGACCGGCATCGTGATCGGCGTCGGCAGCGCGCTGATGTTGACACGATTTCTATCGACGTTGCTTTTTGGCGTTCAGCCGAATGACAGCGTCACGTTTGTGGTCGTGTCGGCGGTGTTTTTCGTGATCGCGATGGTAGCAGCGTTGATACCGGCGCTGCGCGCGACGCGCGTTGATCCGCTAATCGCGCTTCGGTACGAATAGGTCCGATAGGACTTATAGGACATATTATGAATTCAATCATCAAAGATCTTCGTTTCGCGCTACGTGGGTTGCGGAAGCATCCGGCGTTCATGGCTATTGCTATCGTTACCCTCGCACTCGGCATCGGTGGCAGCACTTCCATCTTTACGGTTGTTGATGCCGCGCTGCTGCG
>DATEWS010000127.1:0-7100 GCA_035257785.1 Pyrinomonadaceae bacterium | reverse complement strand
AAGCGGCTCGCGGCGCCGGTACGTCCGATAGTTTGGGGCACATGCTCACGCTCGCGGCGACGCTTGCTAATTTGCGTGGCGAATACGATCAAGCTAACCGGTATCTGGAAGAGGCGTCATCTCTTGCTCCGGCAACAAAGGAATCCGAACCGCAGAAAGAAATTCCGCACGGAGGCAGGTTAGTGGTCGCAATGGCGACTCCGCTTGGTGAAGTCGATCCCGTAAACATGGAGTTGCTTGAAGAGCAGGAAATTTTATCGAACGTCTTCGAGACGTTGCTCGCCACTGATGATGAAGGAAATTTGATTCCGTCTCTTTGTGAAAAATGGCAAGTGTCTGAGGATGGCGCGTCGGTTTCGTTTACACTTCGCGATAACGTTTGCTTTCAGAATGGGGAGCCGATGACGTCCGAGTCGGTTCGTGAATCGTTTGAACGCAGCATCCGCATTGCTCGTGAACTACCCCCAGGGTTTGCGGCAATCAGAGGAGCAGCGGAATTTTCGAAGAGCGTCGACAAGCAGTTGGCAAGTATTTCCGTTCCCTCGGCGAACCGTCTCGAGATTCAATTATGCGAGCCCCTTTCGATTTATCCCTCATTGCTGACTGACTTCAAGACGGGCATCACACTGACGCAAAATGACGACAGCAAGATTCCTATCGGCACCGGCGCGTTTCGCATCGCTTCCTTCAAGTCAGACAACATCGTCATTGAACGCAATGATAGATACTGGAAAGGTGCTCCTGCTCACCTCGATAGTGTTGAGTTTCGAGCTGGATTGACTGCTTCAGACATCTCCGCCGGCCTTCGTTCCGGCGAGATCGATTTGGCGCGAGATCTTTCGCCGCAGGACCTTGAAGATTTTCTGCGCGACACTCGCGTTCGGAGTGGGTTCGTTGAATCTCCGCGTAAGAACACTTATTTCTGCTTGTTCAATTCTACGAGCCAATCTGTTACCGAACATGCCGAACTGCGCAACGTGCTCTCCAGTGTCGTCAGAACACATGATCTCGTTTGGCAAACGCTGGGTAGGTTCGCTCAGCCAGCGGTTTGTGTGATTCCGCCGGGCATGTTGGGCCATGATCCAGGCAGACGGCGCCAAACGCTCGCCCGAGATGAAGCTGCTGCGATGTTACGTGAAGCCGGTTTTGAGCAACTGAATTTACGCGCCGCAGTGCACCCGCTACTCATGGATCGTTTCAAGGCTTTGCTTACTACCTTGCTGTCGATCTGGGAAGAATTAGGGGTAAAAGTAGAGGTGGTTACGCCGACGATGTCGTCGTATTTGGAAGCGTTTCAGAATAGTAATGGGATTGACCTGTTCATCGGACGCTGGAACGCTGACTATGACGATCCCGACGATTTCACCTACGGACTGTTTCACTCCCGAATGGGTCTTTATCGTTCGTACGTTTCGTCAATCGACGGCGATCAAATCCTGGAGGAG
This sequence comes from Pyrinomonadaceae bacterium, assembly GCA_035257785.1. Classification (GTDB taxonomy): domain Bacteria; phylum Acidobacteriota; class Blastocatellia; order Pyrinomonadales; family Pyrinomonadaceae; genus PSRF01. The sequence goes on along the minus strand of DATEWS010000127.1, from coordinate 5,655 downwards.
GCACGAACGGAGAGCCGCCCCGGTGTTCGCTCTTCGCTTTACCGAAAGTACGAGAGTTTTCTTCAGGACGCGGCACTCGTGCTGCCGTTGTTTCACGACGTCGATTATCGGCTCGCGAATGCGAAAGTTGCCGGGTTGAATCTCACCGGCAGCGCTCCATATGTGAACTACGCAGCGATGGGCAAACTGGCAGACGGGGCCAGGACCAGCGAAAGCGTTAGAGCGGGTGGCGGCATACTGCAAGTTCCGATTACGGGAACGCTCTACAAACTCGACCCGTCTTTGGCTGGCACCGTCGAAGACGCGGAGGTGCTGCCAAGCATTTTTGAAACACTCACCCGTGACCTTGGGGGAGCGCGAATTGGACCATGGCTGGCGGGAAGCTTTACTTCTGAACAAGGAGGTAAGCGGTACCGTTTTCGTCTCAGAGATGACGTGAGATTTCACGATGGCCGCAAAGTCACGGCACGCGATGTGCGCCACTCGTTCGAGCGATTGCTATTGAATGAGGAAAACGCGGGTAGTCGATTCAGTTACTCATGCATTCGGGGCGCCAAGGCGTTACTGAATGGTGAGGGTAGAGATCTCACCGGTTTTAAGATCCACTCTGCGGAAGAATTCTCAATCGAGCTGGAAGAACCACTGGCGATTTTTCCGGCACTGATCTCTTATCACGCAGCGGCCGTGGTGCCGGAAGGTAGCGAGAAATTTGGCAATAGTTGGCAGGATGGCAGTGTCGGCACTGGACCATTTAGAGTGGTGAAGTTCGAACCCGGTGTCAGACTCGAACTCGAGCGAAACAAGAGTTACTGGCGGACGGGTTATCCCAAATGCGAAGGACTCACTTTCAACTTTGGCGTGTCACCTACTGAGATCCTTTCGCAGTTTCGTGCGGGTAGATTCTCGTTAGCTTCTGATCTGTTGCCCGCGGACGCTGAATCGCTGCGTCGCGAACCGGATTTTGCCGCTGGCTACCATGAAATACCGCGGCTCACGACTTATTACCTCACGTTCAACATTCATCGTGGGCCACTGCAAGACAAACAACTGCGGCAGACGTTGGTCTCGTCATTCGACGTGGGCAATGTCGTTCGGCAAACACTTGGGCGTATTGCGGTGCCTGCCGAGGGGCTGATTCCTCCGGGGTTATTGGGCCATGATTCCAGTTACGCGCCGCGGACGCAAAGCCAGGCTGTTGCCGGCAAGGAAAAACGTAGTGGCGAGATCGAGTTGACGGCCGTAGTTAATCCGGTGTTCTTCGGAGAATACGCGGCGTTCACACGCGAAATTGCGCGCGCGCTTCGCGAACACAACATCAAAGTACGCATCGTTAACAAGACGATGGAGGAATGGCTCGAAGCAGTAGCAGCCGGTTCTGTCGATTGTGTTTTAGGTCGCTGGGTTGCGGATTTTCCCGACGCGGATACGTTTGCGAGCATCCTGGCTACCAAAGGAGGATTGCTTGGGCCACTTTGTGGATTACCAGAAGTGGATCAGCTAATAATTCGGGGCCGCTCCGAGTCATCTCCAGCCGCTCGCCACGCAGTGTACAGGCAGATCGAAGAGATCATCCTCCGCGAACGCCAGATTCTCCCTCTTTTTCATGAACAGGCGTATCGTTTTGCGCGACCCGAGGTCGAGGGCATGTCGCTTAGTTACGACTCGCTGACCTTGGACTATGCGAACTTGAGCGTCCGCACTTAAGAGGCCGATCTTACGCGAGTAAAGCGTCTGGACTCATCGCAATATAAACACCGACCACGTCCGCTTGGAGGACCCTGCCATTTGGTAATTACCATGTCTTTGATCAGTCTCGCAGGCGTCCAGCGATAAACTGGCTTAGCTACTTTACGTACTTGATCGTCGGCACTCGCACACCATTCGCACGCCAAAAGCATAGGGCAGCCACTTCGATACAGAAGCGCTGCCCTAATCTATTGATTCTAGTGGTGAGCCGAGCAGGACTCGAACCTGCGACCCACTGGTTAAAAGCCAGTTGCTCTACCGACTGAGCTATCGGCCCACATGCAGAGAGCACGCGAGAGGCGTGCTCTGTTTGAGGAACTTCGGAGGGCATTCTACCGAACGAGAGCGAGATTGTCCAAGCCGCGGATTTTAAGAATAAACGCGGATCTAATCCGTGTTCATCCGCGACGATCTGCGGCCTATTTATTATCTCGGAGCCAGCCACCTAACGCCGAGTCCTCGACGATGATCGTTTGCGATCGTTCGGGGCCGGTGGAGACCAGGCCGATAGAGACGCCGATCTGTTCGGAGAGGAAATCGACGTAGCGACGCGCGTTTGCGGGAAGGGAAGACATCTCGGTGGTGCCGAGTGTTGAACTGTGCCAGCCGGGCAATGTTGCGTAGATTGGTTCGATGCGACGAAGATCCTGCGAGACTGCCGGCAGTGATTCGCATACTTTCCCGTTGAGCTTGTAACCAGTGCAGACTTTTATTTCATCAAGCGTGTCGAGTACGTCGAGCTTCGTTAGCGCAACGGAAGAGAAGCCGTTGATCTCCGCGGCGTAGCGAGTCGCGAACGCATCGAACCAGCCACAGCGTCGCGGGCGACCGGTTGACGCACCATACTCGCGCCCACGTTCACGAATCAATTGCCCCAACTCTGCTTCACCCTCGAGCATTTCAGTCGGAAACGGACCTTCACCGACGCGCGTCGTGTAAGTGCGGACTATTCCAAGCACGCCGTTCAAACGATTGGGCGCGAGACCGGTACCGATGATTGCGCCGCCGGCGACTGTAGTCGAAGATGTAACAAATGGATAAGTCCCGTGGTCCACGTCAAGCAGTGTGGCCTGCGCGCCTTCGAGAAGGATCGACTTACCTTCGGTCGCGGCGATATTGAGATAGTGTGTCGTGTCCGCGATGAATGGTCCAAGACGCTCGGTCAGCACCGACATCTCATTAAAGATCTCACCGGCACTGAGTCGCTCGCCGCCGTAAGCTTCGATGATGCGATTCGCATCTTCGAGATTGCGTTCGATGCGAGAACGAAGCACATCCGGCACGAGCGCGTCAGCAGTGCGGATGCCGCGTCGCCCCGCTTTGTCTTCGTAAGCCGGGCCGATACCGCGCAAAGTCGTGCCGACTTTTTCATTGCCGAGACGTTCTTCGCTTGTGTGGTCCAACGCACGGTGATAGGGAAGTATCAGGTGCGCGCGCGAACTGATCTTCACGCGCTCCGGCGAAACTTCGATGCCCTGTTGCGTGAGTCGATCCGCTTCGACGAAGAACGCTTTCGGATCGATGACCATTCCGTTGCCGAGCACGCACGTCTTGCCGCGATGCACGATTCCCGATGGCAGCAAGTGCAGCACAAACGACTGATCGCCAACCTGTACCGAGTGGCCCGCATTGTGCCCGCCCTGATACCGCGCCACGATGTCGAAACGCTCCGCGAGCAGATCGACGATCTTGCCTTTACCTTCGTCGCCCCACTGGGCGCCAATGACTGCGATTACTTTTGACATGGTCCACAGATTACACAGATTAGAGCCGCGATAATTCCTCGTACAAGTCGATGTACTTCTTCGCGGCAGCCGCCCAGGAATTATCTACCAACATTCCGTTGTGCTGGATCTTTTGCCAGTGCTCGGGCCGGCCATAAAAGTAAAGTGCCTCGCGTATTTTTTCAAGCAAAGCACCCGCTTCATAAGGTCCAAACTTGAACCCCGTGCCGCTGCCGTCAACCGGATTGAACTGTTGCACTGTATCGTCAAGTCCACCAGTCGCGCGCACAACCGGAACCGTGGCGTAGCGCATGCTGTACATCTGATTGAGACCGCAAGGCTCGTACAACGAAGGCATCAGAAACATGTCGGCGCCAGCTTCGATTTGATGGGCCAACGGCTCGCCCGCGTAGCCTTTGTAAATTCCGACTTGCTTCGGCGCGAGATCGTGCAGGCGTTGCAGGAAGTCTTCATACTCCTGTGCGCCCGCGCCGAGCGCGATGAAGAATGATCCGGTTTCAAGGATCTGGTACGCGATCTGCCGGATCAGATCGTACCCCTTTTGACCAACGAGTCGCGAGATGATGGCGATGATCGGCCGATCGGGATCTTCCATCAAAGCAAAGCGTTGCAGTAGATCGATTTTGCATTCACGCTTGCCTGACAGATCAGCGACGGAGAAATTTGCCGCGATGTGCGGATCGGTTTCCGGATTCCAAAGGTCGTAATCAACACCGTTCGTAATTCCCACCAGCCGTTCGCGGCGCGCCCGCAAAAGCCAATCGAGTCCATGACCTTGTTCGGCAGTCTGAATCTCGCGTGCATAACGCGGACTGACGGTCGAGAGTGCATCGGCGGCGATGATTCCGGCTTTCAATGCGGAGGCGTGACGGTCCAATCTGAAGTCGTTGCCTTCAGGCGGATCGCCAAAGCCAAGCCACCAGAGATCGCCGGCATCAAACAAACCCTGATAACCGACGTTATGAAGCGACAGCAGCGACTTCGTTTGTTGAAAGAACTCATCGTAACGACGGCGCGCGCGCAACTCCGCGATTGCAAAGCCGCAGGGCCAATCGTTGCCGTGTAGGACGTCGGCCGCGAATTTCAAGTGTTTAAGGAGAGCGAGCGCCGCGCGGGAAAAGAACGCGTAACGAATGTGGTCGTCGCTGTAACCATAAATGTTTGGACGCGCGAAGAACTCGGGAGCTTCGAGCAGGTAAGTTGGTGCTCCAGCCGCATCGCTATACCAGAATCGAACGAGATGAACTTGCCCGCGCCATTCAACGCGAACGTTCTCAATCGAACCGCCGTTCAGGAATGTGCGATCGATTTGCTCGTAGAGCGGAAGGATTAACTTCGCGTCGACATCCTGCTCGATGAGTGCTTTGGGCAGTGCACCTGAGACATCCGCCAGCCCGCCGGTTTTGGCAAAAGGCACAGCTTCAGAGGTCAGGATGGCAACACGCATTTGGGAAGAGTTTAGGGAAGCTCTTTTGGGAAAGGGGCACGAGCAGGTAGCAGGAGCAGGAAAATTGACACCTGCTCCTGCCGTCTGCTTCCTGCCACTAACTCTGCATCGATGCGAGAAACTCGGCGTTGGACTTCGTCTTCTCGAGACGTTCGAGCACGACTTCCATCTGTTCGACCGGCGACAATGGATTCAACACGCGTCTCATCACCCAGATGCGATTCAGATCTTCCTTACTGATCAGAAGCTCTTCCTTGCGTGTGCCGGAACGCTGCAGGTCGATTGCCGGGAAGAGTCGCTTATCACTCAAGCGACGATCGAGGTGAATTTCGGAGTTACCAGTACCTTTGAACTCTTCGAAGATCACGTCGTCCATGCGCGAACCAGTATCGATCAATGCGGTAGCGATGATCGTGAGCGACCCACCTTCTTCGATGTTACGAGCCGCGCCAAAGAATCGCTTCGGACGTTGCAACGCGTTCGAATCGATACCGCCGGAAAGGATCTTGCCACTCGGCGGAACGACTGCGTTATGTGCACGCGCGAGACGCGTGATGGAGTCTAGCAGGATGACCACGTCGCGCTTGTGCTCGACAAGTCGCTTGGCTTTCTCGATGACCATATCAGCCACTTGCACGTGGCGCGTCGGTGGTTCATCGAACGTTGATGAAATGACTTCACCATTAACCGAGCGCTGCATGTCGGTGACTTCTTCCG
>DATEWS010000126.1:0-5298 GCA_035257785.1 Pyrinomonadaceae bacterium | reverse complement strand
CTCGAACCGTCGCAGAAGATCGATACCAGCTTGAGGGTTGGGATTGGCACTGTTGCGACGTAGCCTATCACGCAATCAGAAGAAAATGTAGAATCGTGTGTACCGGAGGAATAATCGAAATGATACCGCAGGAACAACGAGCCATTACTGAAATGGATCGCATTCGCGATCAGTTTCGTCGCGCGTTTGAAGGAGAGGCTTGGCATGGACCATCGGTGCTCGCGTTGTTGGAAGGTGTGACTGCCACGCAGGCGGCGGCGCATCCGATTCCCGGCGCGCATTCGATCTGGGAGTTGACGTTGCACATCGCGGCGTGGGAAAGCGCATGCCGGCGACGCTTGCAGGGTGATCCAGCGCGGCTCAGTGATGAGGAAGACTGGCGACCAATTTACGACACGAGCGACAACGCCTGGGAGAATACGAAGAAGTATTTGGTCGACACTCATCGCGATCTGTTGGACGCGATCGCGCAGGTTGACGAAGCGCGATTGAACGAGCCGATCATCGTTGACTCGAGCACACCTTTCTCAACTATATATGTGACGTTGCACGGTGGTGTGCAGCACGATCTGTATCACGCGGGACAAATCGCAATGTTGAAAAAGGCGTTGGAGAACTTATGAGTGGACTATCACAGAAAGAGTGTGTGCCTTGTCGCGGCGGTGTGCCGCCGTTGACAGGCGATGAGATTGCGAAGCTGCTTCCCGAGTTGCAGGGTTGGGAAGTTGTGAACGAGCATCATCTGAAGAAGAGTTATCGCTTTTCTAATTTTCGCGAAGCGCAAGTGTTTGTGAACCGGGTTGCTGATCTCGCGGAAGAGCAGGGCCATCATCCGGATATTTGCTTTGGTTGGGGACAGGCGGAAATTTCGATCTGGACGCACAAGATTAATGGGCTGACGGAAAGTGATTTCATCCTCGCAGCGAAGATCGACAAACTGTGATTAACCACGGATTGCACGGAAAAAATCCGGATTTTTATCCGTTTAATCCGCGGCATAAATATTTTCGATTTCATCAACCATTCGCCTCAAGCTGAACTTCGCGTTCGCCGCTTCCTTTGCGCGAACACCGATTTCGCCGGGGTCCTCAAGCAACGTGATAATCGCGTTAGCAATCCGATCGACATCGCCGATTGGCACCAGTATTCCCGTCTTCTGATCTTCGATCGCTTCCTTCGCGCCTTCAGTCTCTGTCGCTACGACAGCAGTTCCCGCAGCCATCGCCTCCGCAATCACTAATCCAAACGACTCAGTCTCCGACGCCGATACAAACACGTCCATCGCACACAACAATTTCTCAGCCTGGTCCAACCAGCCTAAAAAATGAAACCGATCCTTCAACCCTACCTCATCAACGAGTTTCTCAAGCGGATTGCGAACTTCACCCGACGTAGTTGGATCAACTCCCGCAAGCACGAACTGCGCCTGTGGAACCAGCGCCGCGGCACGAATAAAATCATCGTGACGTTTCAACGTCCGTAGCTCTCCGATACTTCCCACCAGCAAACAATCAGGTGGCAATCCGATTCGCCGCAAGAACTCTTCGCGATCAAAATCACATTTGAAACGATCCACATCAACACCGTTCGGTATCACCGCTATCTGTCTCTCATTGAGAATGCGTTGTGCGCGGAGTTCGCGCGCGACTGCGTTCGACACTGCAATCACCTTCGTCGCCCGCGCGAGCGTGTGCCGGTGCAGTCGGTTGAGTTGAAACAACACGTGACGTGTCGCGACAAACTTCGTTTCACGATTGCGACGTGTTGCGTACGCAGCGAGCGAGTAGTCGCGCGCCATATGCGCGTGAACAACCTCGATTCGTCGTCGCCGCACGTATCGATCGAGTTCGCGCGCGCTCGGCACGTCGAGCGCGTTTCGCAATGGCAACGTCAGAATTTTTTCTGGCGGTAACTGCACGTGTCGCGGCAACGGTGACTGCGGACGCACGGCGAGATAGAGATCGTGTCCGCGTGCGACCAAACTGTTCGTTAGATCGGTGACATAACGCTCACCGCCGCCGAAAGACGAAGCTGAACTGATTTGAAGAATCTTCAATCGCAGAATCCGTACGAAAGCCAGTCACAGATCACGCCGCTGACATAAAAATCTGTGTATTCGCTGCTGGCACACGTGTTGCCCACTGCAATCTCGTAGAACTGTTTGTTGGGGAGGATTGTATGGCCAAGGCAAAATTAGTGACAGGACTTTTTAAGAGCAAAACTGCTGCGGAGTCCGCCGTCGATGCGATCCTGAAGCGCGGTTTCTCACGAGACGACATCAGCGTCCTCATGTCAGACGCGACGCGATCCAAAGAATTTGCATTACAGACACGTTCCCATGCGGCCGACGGCCTGGGAATCGGCAGCGCATTAGGTGGCGCGGTAGGCGCGGTGCTCGCGGCGATCGCGGCTGTGGGCACGACCTTGTTTTTGCCAGGCATCAACCTGGTGATTGCTGGTCCAATTGCAGCCGCACTCGCAGGCGCAGGCGCAGGTGGAGCGACTGGTGGATTGATGGGTGCGCTGATTGGAGCGGGAATACCTGAGTATCGCGCGAAAGTCTATGAAGCCGGAATCAAGGGTGGCGGCATTCTGATCGGCGTGGAAGCACGCACGGACGATGAGGTTGAAGTGCTTGAAGATCTACTTACTGATCTCGGAGGCGAGCACGTTCGCACCGAATAACTAATAAGGAGGTTAGCTATGGGTTTACCGAATAGGGATGAAATTGAAGGCAAATTCGATCAGGTGAAGGGCAAGACAAAAGAAGGTATCGGCCGGGCTCTCGACGATCGCGATCTCGAGGCCGAAGGTCGAGCTGAAAATGCCGGAGGAGATGTTCAGGAAGGCTTCGGCAAGGCTCGAAGAAAAGTTGGAGAAGCAATCGAAGACGTTGGCGACGCGATCAGTCGCTAACAAAGAAAGGAACAGGAGCAGCATGCAGGAGCAGGAAAACTGCCCCTGAACGCTGCTCCTGCTCCTGGTTTTTACGCGGTCTGCCTCGCCGACAACCTGTCTCTCGCGAGCTTGTCCCACTTCCTCTGCTCTCGATAACGATACGACGGCATCGTGTTCACTGCTTCAACACAACGCCCGAATACTTCACGCGCTTCATCTCGCTGTTGGAGATGTTCGAGCGTCTTGCCATAGTAATAAAGACCTTCAGGATCGTAAGGGCGCCGGTCGATAAACTTACCCAACGCGTCTTTCGCTTCCGCAAACATCGACGCTGCAAGGTAAGTCGCGCCGATCTCACGCCAGATCTCGCTCTGCGAATGTTTGTCGTCCTGCTCGAGTACGACACCAAAGTGATTTATCGCGTCTTGCAAGCGATTCTGTTCACGCGCCATGCGGCCGAGTTGAAAATGCGCGTCGGTCTCGTCGTGGGCAATCTCAACAGCTTTTTGAAAACGCGAGATCGCTTCCGCGTACTGTCGTCGATACTGGTAAATCAAACCGAGTTGATAATGAGCACTCGCGTCGCGCGGGTTGATCGTCGCCGCTTCCATCGAACGACGAAATCCCTGGCGCTGGCGCAGCGAGAAACCGATGTCACCGATGTCGCCCCGAAACATGGTGAACGCGTAGAAGAGCAGGAACGGGGAGAACAGGTAAGGCGAGACAGTTGAGAACAACTTCGCCTGCACTGAAAACGAAAGCGCTGCGACTGAAACCAATAAGAGACCCTTCGAATAGTTGATGCCAAACAGCATTCGCAGTCCGAGCGCCATCAGGAGTCCAAAACAGATCGCGCTTGCGAGCCAGAGTCCGAGGGCGGTCTTTTCACTCAGGTGCAGTGGCTCGAGTGCAAATCCCGCGAGGGCAAAAGGCAGGTGCGCTGCGGCCCACGCCATCAAACCGCAAGTGAGCAGCGGTCCGTAGTCGCGGCGGAAAAGCACACTGAAGCTCGCGTTCGCTCCCGACATCGCCACCAGCAGTATCAAACACGGGATGTACAAAATCACCATTCCGAGCACTGCGGTGTAAAAGCTGGGCGACGCGAACGAAACAAACCACCAGCCATGTTGTCCGACGAGCGGAAGCGGCAGCTTGTTGTAGTAATAGGTTGGCGCTTCTTCTTCCTCCTCTTCAGCATTCTCGTCGCTCGCCAGTTCTCTTTGCTCTTGTGGTATTTCCGTGTAAACAGCCTCGTAGTTGTTATAGAGGACTGACGTGACGCTCGCATGAAAAATCATCGACAGCGCAGCCACGACGACGGCGGCATAAAGCCAGTGCCCCTCGTCAACAATCCTGCCCATCGAGGCGACGGGACGGTAAAAGAGGCCGAGGAGGAGTTTTGTATTTTCCCAAATCATGAGTGCTATCCAGGTGAGTTTCAGGGCTGAGGAACGCTGAGGCGTCCAAAGCAGAGTAGGGATTCAGGGCAAACGGTGTCAAGAAGTTTTTAGCCGCGGATGAACCCGGATTAACGCAGATCCGCGTTCTTCCGCGTAATTCGCGGCTGCTTTTTGTGCCTTTTTGTGGCAAGATCAACTTGACGATGGCTCAACAATCTCCTGAACAATCCCCTAAAACCAGAATCGAAACCGACTCGATGGGTCCCATCGAGGTAGCCGCCGACCGTTACTGGGGCGCGCAGACTGAACGATCGCTACATCACTTCAACATCGGCGACGACCGCATGCCGCGCGAGATGATTCGCGCGCTCGGTGTTCTCAAAAAGGCCGCCGCGCTCGTGAACGAAGAGCTCGGCAAGCTCGCGTCCGATAAAGCAAAGCTGATCGTCGAGGCCTGTGACGAAGTGATCGCGGGATGTTTGGACGATCACTTTCCATTGCGCGTCTGGCAGACGGGCAGTGGCACGCAAACCAACATGAACGCCAACGAAGTGATCTCGAATCGCGCCATCGAGATCGCCGGCGGCGTCATGGGAAGCAAAACTCCGATTCACCCAAACGACGACGTCAACATGTCGCAGTCGTCAAACGACACGTTTCCGACAGCGATGTACATCGCCGCCGCCGAGCAGTTGAACACTCTGATCCCGCCTGTTCAGGAACTGCACGACGCAATTGCCGCGAAGGCAAAAGAGTTTGCGGGCGTAGTGAAGATTGGCAGAACTCATCTTCAGGATGCCACGCCGCTCACGGTCGATCAGGAGATGGGTGGCTGGGCGAGTCTTGTCGAACGCGACGTGGAACGTTTGAAACTCGCGATGCCCGGACTGCTCGATCTGGCGATTTGCGGAACGGCGGTCGGTACCGGCCTCAACTCGCATCCGGAATTTGGCGAACGCGCCGCGAAGAAGATCGCCGAGTTAACGGGTCTACCTTTCCG
>DATEWS010000125.1:0-4132 GCA_035257785.1 Pyrinomonadaceae bacterium | reverse complement strand
GCTTGTGGGTGGCGCTGCCGGTTTGTTCATTGCGTACTGGGGTGTGCCGGCGCTCGTATCGGTATTGCCGCAGAGCCAGTTGAATGCGATGCCGTTTCTGAAGTCGTTGCATCTGAACGGCGGTGTGCTTGCGTTTTCTTTTGGACTCTCGTTGTTGACAGGACTGATCTTCGGACTCGCACCCGCGCTTCAATCTTCCAAACTCGATCTAAACGAAGCACTCAAAGAAGGCGGTCGTCAAACATCGATGGGCTCCGGACATCGCCTGCGCAGCGCGATGGTGGTGACTGAGATCGCACTCGCAGTCGTGCTCCTGATTGGTTCCGGCCTGATGATGAAAAGCCTGTTGCGGCTGTTACAGACAAACATCGGTTTCAAGACTGAAAACGTCTTGACGATGACTGTGATCCTGCCGCCGTCGAAGTACACGGAGAACAATCAGCAGATCAACTTCAACGATCAACTGCGCGAACGCGTGCAGTCGTTGCCGGGTGTCTCGGGAGCGGGGACAGTCAACATCCTGCCGGTTAATGCCGGCAACACGACTCGTTTTTACATTGACGGCGATCCGGTTCCGGCGCCGGGCAAGGAAACTGAAGCCAACATTCGCACGGTTAGTGACGACTATTTCCAGGCGCTCGGAGTGCCGGTACTTGCAGGTCGTACGTTCGATGCGAGCGACACACCCAATGGCAGGGGAGTTGTCATCATCGGGAAGACGATTGCCGACCGCATGTTCGCGGGCCGAAACCCCGTTGGCATGGGTTTGCGATATTCGTCGTTCGACGGCCAACCGGACCTGATCGTTGGCGTGGTTGGCGACGTGAAGATCACCGGCCTCGATGAAGCCGTGAAGCCGGTGCTCTACTACCCGTTCCGGCAGAACGCGTCGACGTTTGCGAATCTTGTCGTTCGCACGAGCAGCGATCCAACCGCGCTTGCAGGTTCGATTCGCAACGAGGTTCGTAACCTCGAACCTGACGCGGCGATTCTGAACGTGCGCACGATGGACGAGATGATCGCGCAGACGCCGGCGTCGTTTATGCGACGTTTTCCGGCGTTGCTGATCAGTATTTTTGCCGGAGTGGCGTTGTTGCTTGCGTCAATCGGAATCTACGGCGTCGTCTCCTATTCTGTCAGTCAACAAACACATTACATCGGCGTGCGCATGGCGCTCGGCGCAAGTCCGTCTGACATTCTGCGGATGGTGTTGAAGCAGGGGTTGGTCCTGGCGCTGCTGGGTGTCGGGATCGGAGTGTTGGCGGCGCTTGGTCTGACGCGTTTGTTAAGCACGCTGCTTTACGAGGTGAGCGCGAATGACGTCAGCACGTTTGTGATCGTGACGAGTGCGTTGTTTGCAGTGGCGCTGCTGGCGTGTTATTTGCCGGCGCGTCGCGCGACGAAAGTCGATCCGTTGGTCGCCCTTCGCTACGAATAAAGCCATCCACAGATTACACAGAAAATAATCTGTGTAATCTGTGGATGGCTTGGTGAATGAGTTAATGGTTAAAGAAATTCGTTTCGCTTTACGAGGGTTGTTGAAGCGGCCGGCGTTTACGGCGATTGCTGTGCTTACGCTGGCGTTGGGGATTGGCGCGAACACCGCGATCTTCAGTGTGGTTAATGCGGTGCTGTTGCAGCCGTTGCCGCTAAAGGATCCGGATCGACTGATGACGTTCTGGCATTCCGCGCCCGCGAAAGGTTTGCGTCATCTCGATCTCAACGATGCGTTGTTTGCTTACTACCGCGAGCGAACGCACACGTTTGAAAGTCTGGCCGCATACGAAGGCGGTGAGTTTGCATTAACGGGCCATGGCGATCCCGAAGTCGTGCCTGCCGCCGCGATCACTTTCAACTACTTCAGCGTGCTCGGTCGTGAACCACTGCACGGCCGTGCTTTCACTCCGCAGGAAGACACGCCCGGCAACAACAACGTCGCGATTCTCAGCTACTCGTTGTGGCAACGGCGTTTCGCCGGTAATCCGAACGTCGTCGGACAGTCGATCAATCTCGACAGCAATCCAACGACAGTGGTCGGCATCATGCCGCCGGATTTTGACTTTCCCGATCCCGCTGAACGACCGGGCAACGCAGGTCATGTGCAACTCTGGGTGCCGAAGGGTTTGGATCCGCAGAACGCGAACTCGTGGAACCTAATGCCAGTTGGTCGGCTACGACCAGGCGCCACGCAAGACGATGCGCAAAAAGAGATCACCGCTTTGTATCACGCGTTTACGAGTGAACGCGGTGTCAGGCCCGGAACGAGCGATCTTGGTTCAACTGAAACCACGACCTTGTTGCCATTGCAACAACACATCGTCGGCGAAGTGCGCCGGCCGTTACTCGTGTTGCTCGGGGCGATCGCACTCGTCCTGCTTATCGCCTGCGCGAATCTGACGAACCTGCTGCTGGCGCGTGCGGCTGCGCGTACACGCGAGCTCGCGGTGCGTCAGTGTCTCGGCGCGAGTGCGTTGCGCGTTGCCAGGCAGACATTGATAGAGAGCCTATTGCTTTCGTTCTTTGGGACCGCGCTCGGAGTTTTGATCGCAGTGTGGATCGTTACTGCGCTCAAACGCATGGTGGCATCACAGATACCGCACGTTGAGTCGATAGGCGTAGACACTACAGTCCTGCTCTTCACGATCGCAATTATGTTGATTACGGGAGTGTTGTGCGGTCTCGCTCCTGCAATACGCGCGTCACGGATCAACTTGCAGGACGCGATCAAAGAAGGCGCGCGTGGCTCAGCGTCGGGAGCTAACAAACGACTCAACAATCTCTTCGTCGTTTCGCAACTCGCTTTTTCCCTCGTGTTGCTGATTGGCGCCGCGTTGTTTCTCCAGAGCTTCCGCAATCTGTTGTCAGTCAATCCGGGTTTTCGCGCCGAGAACGTTCTGATGGCGCGCGTCTCGTTACCGGAACAACGATACGACAAAGCGCAAGCGGTAAGCTTTTACGAACAACTGCGCCAGGGCGTGAGCGCCGTGCCCGGTGTGCAGGCGGTGGAGTTGTGCCAGGTCGTGCCGTTCAGTGGCGACGGCCAGGGTGGACCATTCCTCGTCGAAGGTGTTGGGCAGGAACAGGAGAAGGTCGCGTGGTTGCGAAGCGCGACGCCCGGATACTTCGCCGCGATGGGAATGCCCATCTTCAAAGGTCGTGCGTTTACGTCTTCTGACAACGAGACGTCGCTGCCCGTCGCGATCGTCGATGAGAGATTGGCCCGCATGTATTCGCTGCAAGGGGATCTTGTCGGGAAACGGCTGCGCATTGGTGATGGTCCATGGTTGACGATCGTCGGCGTTGTTCCGAACGTCAAGAATCGAAAACTCGACGAAGAAGCGTGGCCCTACGTCTATCGACCTTACAACCAGTGGGTGCGGCGCGAGACTATGCTGGTCGTGCGTACATCGGTTGATCCAACTGCGCTTGCCGGAAACATTCGAGGCGAAGTCGCGAAACTCGATCCGGAGCTGCCGCTCTCCAAAGTGAGCACGATCCAACAGGCAATGGATCGTTCGCTCGTCACTACCAGACTAACTAATTCGTTGCTCGCGGGTTTTGCGGCGACAGCATTGCTGCTCGCTTTGACCGGTATCTACGGAGTGATGTCGCTCAACGTTGCGAACCGGCGCAATGAGTTTGGCATTCGCCTCGCACTCGGAGCGCAGTCGGCAAACGTGCTGCGAATGATTCTGGGACAGGGATTGCGACTCGCGATCGCGGGCGTTGTGGTCGGACTGCTCGGAGCATTTGCGCTGACGCGACTTTTGAAAGGGTTGTTGTTCGGGATAAGCGCGAGCGATCCGCTGACGTTCGCGGTGATTGCGCTCGCGCTGATCGGCGTTGCGCTGTTGGCGTGCTGGATTCCAGCGCGTCGCGCGACAAAGGTCGATCCGCTCGACGCGCTGAGATCTGAGTAACACGGATGACACAAATGATCGAACCCATTTTCGCGGATATTAGATGGGGATTACGCAGTTTGTTGAAGCGGCCCGCGTTCACTGCGATTGCGCTGTTAACGCTGGCGCTTGGAATCGGCGTCAATTCCGCGATCTTCAGTGCTGTCGATTCGCTCCTGCTGCGCCCGCTGCCGCTGAGTGATCCGGACCGGCTGGTGTCTGTTTGGGAGCAG
>DATEWS010000124.1:0-3027 GCA_035257785.1 Pyrinomonadaceae bacterium | reverse complement strand
CGGCGGCACGTCCGTGCGCTCCTCGAGCACCGACGGCACCGGCTCCTGCAAGTGCTTCATCATCACCATCGTCGGCGAGTCGCCCGAGAACGGCACATGGCCCACCAGCATCTCGTAAAGAATCACGCCAAAAGAGTAGATGTCGGAGCGAGAATCGATCTCGGAATCCTGCGAGCACTGCTCCGGCGACATGTATTGCGGTGTGCCGATCACGAGGTTCGGCGCCGTTAAGTTCGTGTCGACCGCGCCGTCAGGCTCGTTGATCTTGGCGATGCCGAAGTCGAGCACTTTCGCGTGGTCGCCTGTCATCGTGTCGAGCAACATGATGTTGTCGCTCTTGAGATCGCGATGGACCACGCCTTGCTCGTGGGCAGCGTGAAGAGCGTCACCAACCTGCCGTGCGATGTCGACAACGCGTGCGAGTGGCAGTGGACCTTCATCACGTATTACGCACTTGAGCGTCTTGCCACTTAAGTATTCCATCACGAGAAAGACGTGACCACTCTCGTCTTCACCGAAGTCAGTAACACTCAAGGCGTTTGGATGTGAGATGCGGGAAGCGGCGCGTGCCTCGCGTGAGAACCGCGCGACGATCTTTTCGTCGGCAGCAAGGGAAGGTCGCAGCACCTTGATCGCGACCGTCTTGTCCATCAACACGTGCGTGCCGCGATAGACAGTGCCCATGCCTCCTTCGTTGAGGCGCGCATCAATGCGATATTTTCCGGAGAGTGTCGTTCCGACTAACGCATCGGGGTCTTTCTCGAGCGCCGATCCATCTGACGGACAAAGCGTGGTCGCGTCAGGATATTCAACTCCACACTTAGGGCACGTTTTCATTAAGGTGAGCCTATCACACCGTGAGCAGGAGCAGAAAGCAGGAGCAGGAGCAGAGTGCAGGAGCAGTAGATTTTAACCTGCTCCTGCTTTCTGCTCCTGCTCCGAAACTGACCGCTACAAAATACGAGCGAAAGTTAGCTTGGCTTGACGACCGCGAAGATCACCAGCAACGCGAACAGCACCAACGATTCGATCAGCGCCAGGCCGAGAATCATCATCGTTTGAATACGTCCGGCCGCACCGGGATTACGCGCCGCGCCTTCGCATGCCGCCGCTCCAATGCGCGACTGACCGATGGCACCGCCAAACACCGCAATCGCGAAACCGACACCCGCCGCGAGCGCGCGATACTTGCTGACTGAACTCGCATTGTCACCGACTTCTGCGGCTGCCTGTGCAAACACGCTCATGCAGCTCGCAAGAATGCCGACAACGGCGAACAGCAACATTCTGAATCTGCTCATGCTTCCTCCTCTAATCTAATCAACCTCATCTTCTCCGCAGACCCGACGGTATTATTTCGCCTGCATCCGGTATCCACCGCCCCTCTTACAACGGCGCTCCTGCGAGACAGACTTGCCTTGCTATTAATTTGTCAGGTAATGCTTCCTTTGATGAGTTTCCGATTACACGGCAACGTTTGTGATCGCGCTTGATCACATCGCTCACTGTGCGTTCATAAAGCCATTAAGTAAGAACCGGAACAATAAACTCTTCACTCTCGTCATCCGAGTGCGGCGCGTGGAAATCATGCGGCGCATGCGACACTTCACTCAGATAGAGTTGCGAGAGCAGTATGAAAACAAACGTTTGAATCAAAGCCACGAAGACGCTCAAAGGCATCAACAGGATCGGCGCAAACCAGGTCCACGGCGGAGCGAGAGCAGCGAGCGTCTCCATCACCTTTTCGTCCGCAAACATGTTACCGAACAGACGAATGCCGAGCGAAAACGGCCGAATCAGGTTACTAATCAACTCGATCGGGAAAATCAACGGCGCAATCCACCAGATTGGACCAGCCAAATGTTTCAGGTGACCGAATAGACCATTCTCACTGATGCCGATGTAGTTGTAGTAAAGGAACGAGCTCAAGCCGAGCGCGAACGTCACGCTCGTCGCCGAAGTCGGAGTCATGAACAGTGGAAAGAGTCCCATCAGGTTCGACACCAGAATCAGCACCGCAAACGTCATCACTACCGGAAAGTATTTCAAACCGTGTGGTCCAATGATGTCCTCGACCATGTTGCGCACTGCGAGCACGCTGACCTCGAGTGTCTGCTGACCGCCGCCGGGCTCACTATGTGAAAGCCGGCCTTTCAGAATCCAGATGATTACGACACTCAGGATGCACGCGATGAAGAACATCACCGTGTACCACGGGATCGCATTCTCAGCGGTGTATGGACCAAAGGCTGACTCTGCGTTAGTGCCGAACTTGGCCAAAAACCAGTCCCACTTCGGTTTCGTGTAGGCAAGTTCGAACCTGAGTGCAGCTTCACCAAACCAGCTATTCACCAACTGCACAACGATAGGCGCATGATGCTCCGCCTCTTCTGCATGTTCGGCAGCTTCATGGGCGGCCTCTGCGGCTTCTGCAAACCAGAACATCAACTAGTTTTCCTCTCGCTCGATAATTGCGAAATAAAATTCCCTTGCGGCTTCGACAAACATCGCGACAACAAAAGTAGACATGCCGGCCAGGACGGCCGCCAGCGACACGAGATCCAGCGTGTACAGTGCAAAGACAACCGCTGTAATCACGACGTAGCGCAACACAAACTGCGCGAGCCGGAGTTGCGACGGGCCACCGGCGGTCGAAAGCTGAATCGCTGCCGCGGCTGAGTTTTTCAACCAGCTATGACTAAAAAGCGCCAACAACCCACCGACCAGTACACCCGCAGTCACACGCCAGGGGGCGATGAACACAGAAATCATCACCGCCAGAGCGGTTGCAAAGGCCATAGTGCGAAAAACTCTGGAATCAAGCATTGGCGAAGCCGGTGATTTTAACTGGGATTTTGGGTCGTTGTCGAGTTGGGGACTCTTCTTTGCGCTCTCTGCGGTCCTCTGCGTTCTCTGCGTCTAAAGAAATTGTTAAACGCAGAGAGCGCAGAGGACCGCAGAGAACGCAGAGACTAATATGTCTTCGAACTGATACGGACGAATTCGAACAGGCCGGCCGCGGAACCG
>DATEWS010000123.1:0-5328 GCA_035257785.1 Pyrinomonadaceae bacterium | reverse complement strand
GGCGGTTGCCGGAGTCAGACCAAGCCAGATCGCCGGCACGTATGCATCTGCAAGCCGTTCCGTCAGTCCGTCCTGGTGCCAGCCTACGAATGACTCGCTCTCACCAAACTTGTAGAACAGCCGCGTCGACTTCAACATGATGTTTGGTCCAATGAGCTGTGCCATGCAGTCGAGCACGCGCGGGTGAGTGCTCAACTCCCAGGCCCAACGAAAGTATTGGTGTGGTCCATCGAGTCTCGCGATCCGACCGCCGAGCGCCGCGCACGTCTTTTCGACTTCGCCGCGAAACTGTTCTGCTTCGCCCGCGGAGAGAATGGAAATCGAGTCGAGGAACCCAAGCTCTTCGTAAGAAGCGATCTGCTCTTCACTGAGAATGGACATGCTATCCTGTTAATCCTTGTCAACCCTGTTCACAAAAACTGTTTGCATAAACCTCGATCGACGCGCGAATCGATGGCGGCGTATCAAGGAGGAACTCGCGCGCCATGGATTCGAATCTGTCCAACGTTTTCCCGCTATCGACGGGGAGACGATCGAAAAACCCGAGCACTGGACTCACACTGCCGGCGCGTATGGTTGTTTACTGAGTCACGTGCAAGTCGTCCGCGAAGCGCGTGACTCAGGGGCGGCGAACGTTCTGATCTTCGAAGACGACGCGGTGCTCGATCCTGAGTTCCACGAAAAGTTCTCGCGCTTTATCAAAGAGGTACCCGACCACTGGGACATGCTCTACTTCGGCGCTCTTCACAAGGACGAACCGGTAAAGATTTCTGAACATGTGGGTCGCATCACCAAAGCCAACTCAACTTTCGCCTACGCTCTGAAGTCCTCTGTCTTCGACGAATTCATCGCGTTGAACGCTCGGGCCGAACACGTGCTCGACATGAACAGCTACCTGCTGCAAGAGCGGTTCAACTGCTATTGCTTCATGCCCAATCTCGCGTGGGTTGAAGCTGAATATTCAGACGTCCAGAATCGTCTCGAACGTCACTGGTATCTCGAGAAATCACTCGTGCTGTTCGGCGCTGAGATGGACCGGCTCTTAAGCCAAACGACGATCATCCTCGCACAGTCGAGAAACGTCGAGTTTTTCAAGCGCTACTATGAAGAATACTTCGCGCCGCTCGTCGAAGTTTTGATCGCCGACGGTGACCTAGAAGAAGAAATCGCGAGCGCTGCTCCGCAACGAAACTTCGTCATACTCTCGCCACCCGATATTTATATCGAAGCGCTCGACATTCGCGCGAATTTGAGAATGTGTGAAGAGTATGACGCAGCGACCGGCTTTGACGTGCTTGTCGATCTCACACGCGATCAGGCGCAGCTACTTCGCGAGACTGGAATCACTCGCGGCATCGACGTGACGAAGAACCCGGTTTCAAAGAACAGTGCGATCCATTTTCTCAAGCGAGGCGGCCGGAAGGATCGCGTTTTCCACTCGCCTAATCACGCGCTGCGTCTGTCATAGTTGGACAGACCCGACGCTACCGCGTTACGGTACTGACCTCCTCCAAGTCTGAATCGCGCTTTCGAGATTTTCATCGATGGGCGGTGATGCGAGTCTTAGGTGACTGCAATCGCCGTCGCCACGCGCTTGTACTACCGGCCGTTCGCGATTTGTTGTCCGGCTCGTCACAAAACGCACAATGAAACCGATTCTTGGACCATCCGAGCCATTTGGTTTCGAGCCGTGGACGATGTTCGTGTGGTGTAACGACATTTCCCCGGGTCGCAACACGATGTCGACCGCTTTTGACTCGTCGACGTCCACACGCACGCGTTCGCCGCGACGGTTCAAGAGGTTCGGATCATCGTAAACGTTTTCGTGGTCCAACAGTCCGAGGTTGTGCGAACCGGGAATCGCACGCATGCAACCATTGCTCGCATCGCTCGGCGTTAGTGCGATCCATGCTGAGATGGACGGCGTCAGGTGCCAGCCTGAATAAACGCTGTCCTGGTGCCACGACGCATAGCTGCCGTCGCGCGGCGGTTTGTAAAAAACGAGCGTGCCGTCGATGACGAGATCCGGCCCGAGAAAAGTTTCGACCGTGTCGAGCAACGCGTTGTGTGTCGCCAGGCGATAAGCCCACGGGAAATAAAGATGGAGATTGTCGAAACGCTTGCTCTCGCCGCACGAGGCGGCAATTGATTCAAGTGCGTTTCGATAATCAGTAACCTCATTCTGCGAGAGCACCGGAATCGGAAACACAAACCCATCACTCTCGTAAACCCATAGTTCGTTTCTGTGATTGTTATCAGCCACAAAGGGGCACAAAAAGCACAAAATAATTTTTGTGTCTTATGTGCCTTTTTGTGGCAAACATTCGTATAAAAACCGGTTGCGCTCCAGGAAGCCACGGCCTTTGTCGGCGGCTTCCGTGTAATACTCAAACGCGTCCGCCTCGTAACCCTTTTCCGCGAACAGCTTCCGCATCTTCTTTTCCCACTTCGCGCTGCGCCCGTTCAAATAACCCCGCACAAAATCGTCCCAATCAAAAATACGTGTCCGAAACACGTCGCTGAAAAACGCCTGCAACCGCACGTCGTTCAAAATCGCCCGCTGCGTCTTCACGTACGCCGCTTTCAACTCCTCTTCCGCCAATCGTTGCGCGCGCTTTTCAACCTCGCTGCCAATGCGATAGATACTCAACAAATACCCAACCAAACTCTCCGGAAACAAGGCCGGATTCGCACGCCCCCACGCATGTCGCTCGTCGAGCAACACGGCGGGCATCGCCGTCTGCGCATAGTAATGACCATTCTCGAGATCCGGAAGCGATAGACCATCGTGGTCCATAAAGATTAACTTCACACACCACTCGCCCTTCTCCCAAACACTCTTCAGCCCAACGTTTCGGGCAACCAATGACTCACCGCGCGAATGTCCGCGAGCACCCAGCATCGTGCCCCACAACTCCGCGATCTGTCCCACCAGTTTGAGAAATATCTCGTCGGCACGCGCGCGATTCGAAGTCACGCGAAAAGCCGCGTCTACATACTCGCCATAGTCGTCGCACTCAACTGATGGAGGCTCATAAACACCAAGCACCTCCTCTAACAGCGCATCCGCAAACTGTTTCGCCTCCGCCGCGGTGTAATCATGTTGGAAATATCTCTCGGCGGCTTTGGCCGAAAGATAAACGCCAATCTTGTCGATGCGAAACGAACTCGTGCCACTCAGAATTGCCTGTGCCGGCGCCACGTGACTCAGAAACTCAGCCGTGAGTCCCATGTCGCCCGCGACCGCAGGCAGGTTCTGCCCGTCTTCCTTTTTCAACGCCGCAACCACGTCGGTCATCGCCTCGCGCATTTGTTCAAACTTCTGCTCGCCAAAGACGTGGCAGTCACTGAAGTATCGGTATGCAGGCGATGGCCCATTGCGCGACGGAATCGAAAAGATCGTCGTGCGCGCAAGGTAGCCGGGGATCGATGCTTCGCGACCATGGACCAGTCGAAAGATCGAGCTCAACTTCGCCGCAGCACGAGCCTCATAACGCAGGAGCCACTGCATGCTGCCGCCATCGAGTCGGTGCGACGGCGCCACTCTGTAACCGGGACGGCGAAATACTACCGTGAACGGAATGTCGCCTTTTCTTCCCGCGCGCTTCAATTCGAATTCAAGCTCACTGCCGGGAGGTTTGATTACGAGCACCACGGTCGTGAGTGGATACTCGACGAGCGAATTAATTCGCGAACTCGTAGCGTCGCTAACCCAGTAACTCTTCGGTCCCCGGCAGAGCATGCGCATGATTGCCGCTTCGAAGTTTGGCAGCCGGCTGAGCGCACGCTCCATCTCTGCGCCGATAAAGAGCTCCTGGTTTACGTCCAGATCTTTTACGCCGTCTGTGTGCCTGATCTGCCTGACGATTCGATCGACAACTTCTTCCGGCGTGAACAGGTAACGCGCCAGTGTCAGCTTGCACTCGCTGCGTGACACTGCAACGAATTCATCGAGCGCGGCAGGCAAAGTTTTGCGGCCGCGAATTTCACGATGCACCCGATCGAGTCGCGCGAGCCGTCGCTGAAATTCGTTTACGAACGGGCGTAACTCTGTGCTTGAGTAACCCTCTTTCAGTAATTCGGGAGACAGCCCGTGCTCGCCTTTCAGTTTCAACTCCCCGAACAGTGAATCGAACGCCTCGAGATTATCGGAAGGCAACTTGAGCACCTGGTGTTCGAGCATCAAAACAGCCAAACACCTTGTCTCCCATGCAACACCCGCACGTTGCCGGGCAAGCTCGATGAGCTTCCGGCAATAACTCTTCTGAAACGTTCGATGCCCCAGGAATTCATCGAGCAGAGCGCGACGGCTCTGCTCGTGATCAATCCTTTTTGTAAGCTGCGCCGCAACCAAAGCAGTGTCCCTGGTGGAGTGGGTCAGTACCGTAACGCGGTAGCGTCGGGCTAGCTTTCGTATTACAACGAGAATGGCGGTACGTCGGCCCGACGCTACCGCGTTACGGTACTGACGCGGTCCACGTGATTAATTGATGCGATCTACTTCTTGCCGCCTTTACCGCCGCCACCACCCTTACCACCGCCGCCATCTTTACCTTTTCCGCCTTTGCCTTTGTCTTTCTTCCCTTTCTTCTTTTTCTTTTTCTTCGGACTTGGCAGGGTGCCAAGGGCGACGACGAGCGCGGCATACAGAGCTTCAGCGCAGTCACGTTTCAATATGACGGCAACGGTATCGGTGACATACTTGTCGCCCCCTTTGTCCTTCTTCCCCTTGCCATTCGTCTTGCCGGCCATAAATTCCTCCTTCAGGAATAGTCAATAACGTTGCGCGCTCATGGTCTGCCGGATGGATTGAGTGGCGGACGGCGGAAGCGCTCGATCAAGTTCTGAATTGGCGGTCGCGCACCAGGCGCCGGCTCCGTGCTTGGACCAGGCGTGCAAACTCCGGTGGGCGCAGGAGGATTGCCGACACGGAAAATCCCCCACGATCCAGACGACGCGTCGGCGGGCAAATACGTCGTGTAGAGATAATCGCCATCGCGGTTGAATGTGCCGCCAGCTTTCGGAATCACGAGATCGAAGTGGTCGCTCGACCCGTGATTATCACGCGAACCCATCCACTGCGAAAGGTTGTTGGTTGCGATGATGGTCGAATTGTTCTGGTAGGGATTTCGCTGCCAGTTATGACCATGGATCGTGAACACTTCAGAGTTGCCGGTGCCAAGCGGGTGCGTCATACGGAAACGCACCTGATCGCCTGGGTTCGCACGGAAGATGGGCGTTTGCGGTTCGCCGATCTGCGTAGGCGTAGTCAAGGTCGGATCGGCCAGCGTATTCGACGTCATACATGAAACGTCTGTTCCCGATTTA
>DATEWS010000122.1:0-3681 GCA_035257785.1 Pyrinomonadaceae bacterium | reverse complement strand
GATACGGAGTTTGTTGAAGCGGTCGCGCTTGCTCAAAGCCTGCCGGGAACCAGTGCGGGTAACTCAGTCACTTACATTGGAGTTCGTTTGCGCGGTTGGCGTGGCGCTGCGGCGGCGATGAGCGGCTTCATTCTGCCCTCGACGATCATGATGGTCGCGCTCGCAATCGGATACAAGCACCTGCACGACTTGTCGGGTACACAGGAATTCTTTCACGGGTTGAATGGCGCGGTTGTTGCGCTGATTCTCGTGACGGCGTGGCGCATGGGAAAGAACATCTTGACGAAACGCTGGCAGTGGCTGCTGGCAGTGCTTTCGTTTCTGGCAGTAGCGCTACTTGAAGCCACGGTGCTTGAAGTCGTGTTTGCCGCAGGCCTAATTGGGATCTATATCGACTCATTCGCTGAAAAGCAGTTGCAGAGCTGGCGAAATCTCCGTTCGATTGTGGCTCGGCGGCGCGCGCGTATTCGAACACGCATGGCGAGACGAAGACGAACCCTGCGTAAAGCCGGCGAGGAAGTAGAGGAAGAGCGCGAAGAATCACTGACGTTTCGATCGCTCGCTTTCTTCGCGCTCGCTATGCCTCTCGCTGCCAAGCTTGGTTTGCTACTCACGCTCGCAGCGATCTTTCTTCGCATGGGCAGTGTGACGTTTGGGGGTGGCCTCGTGATGATTCCGTTGATAGAGTCGGAAGTAGTCAACACGCATCACTGGCTGACGCACCAGGAGTTCGCGGATGCCACCGCGCTCGGACAGATCACGCCTGGGCCGGTGTTGATAACTGCGACGTTTATCGGGTATCGCGTGGCGGGTACGCTGGGAGCTTTGGTCGCGACGATCAGTGTCTTTCTTCCGGCGTTTGTAATGACGATCGCCGCCGCGTCTTCGCTGCGGAGATTTCGTGACAACGAACAAGTTCAGGCTTTCCTGCGCGGCATCGCACCGGCAGTTGTCGGACTACTGGTCGCGGCTGCGTTGAGCATCGGCCGCGCCGGTATTCACTCGTGGGTCGGCGTCTCCATCATGGCTCTGGCGATGTTTACCTTGATCCGCTTCCGCCCAAACCCCTTCTGGGTAATCTTCGGCGCCGGCCTGTTGCGATTCGTCGTCGGCCTATTTCTGGCCTAAGCCTTACTGCTTCTTAGTGCCTTGAGTCTCCTTCAGTTTCGCGTGTGCTCGTTCGTAGTTAGTCTTGTAAATCGCCGCATTCGGATCGTTGTTTTGCTGGCCGAGTGTTCGCGCTCTATCGTAGAGCGGTTCCGCGAGATCGATGCGCCCGCCGCGTTCGTAGGCTTCGGCAAGACTGTCGTAGACGTTCGCTGAATTCGGATAACGTTCGACATTCGCCTTGAATACTGCAATCGCGTCGTCCGGTTTGTTGTCGAACAGAAACTGGTAACCCATCTGGTTGATTAGTTGCTCCGGCACCGGAATCGCATAGCCGAACTTCTCGCTGAGTTTTTTGTAATGCGCGTCGGCGCCACTCAAACCGCCGAGCACCGCGCCACTCTTCGGGTCGTCAGGAGTTTGCCAACCGTCATAGATTTTTCGCAATCCAAAATAATGACTGCGCAGCACCACTGATCCATGGTCTTCATCAGCCATGCGTTCAGCTTGCCATTCGAAACCTTTGATCTTCGTCTTCGAAAGCAGTTCTTTAAAACTATCAAAGTCCGCTCCGATTGCGCCCGGCTCATTACCGATCGAGACAAAGAGGCTTGTCGCTTTCATCTCTTTCTGATTCTTCAAGTAAGCTTCCGCGCGTTTCAAAGCCTCGTCATGCTCCCATTGCAGCGAAGGACTGACGGCGATGTACGAATTGAAGAGTCCGGGCTTGCTAATCATCGCGTGGATCGCGAATAGACCGCCGAGCGAATGTCCGGCGAGTATGCGATACGGCTGCACGCGATACTGCTCCTCGATCTGCGGAATGAGTTCGGTCTCAAAGAACTTCAGAAAGTTGTCCGCGCCACCGCTTGTCGGAAATCGCAGTTCACCGCCGGGGGTTTTATCCGTCGACTTCGCCGGCGTGAGATCGCGAGTGCGATCAGTGTTGGTAACACCGACGACGATTAACTCTGGGATACGACCGTTTTGAACAAGGAACTCAATCGTGCTCGCCGTGTGGCCCATGTGCGCGTCACCGTCAGTCATATATAGGACCGGATAGCGTGCCTGGTTTGATTCGTAACCCGGCGGCGTGCGTATCAACACAGTTCTTTCTTCACCAAGCACCGTCGACTTGAGCACGAGTTTTTTAACTGTGCCAGTCGGAGGTTGTGCGACTGCCGCGGATGCGAGTGTTAAGACAACGGCAACACCGGATAGCAACTGGAGGATTTTCGATAGACGAGTATTCATGGTTTTTGCTCCAAAAAATTGAACTGACTTTGTGGCAACGCAGCTTCGCGGAGGCGCTGATATTACTAGATTTGCGGCGAACCTTAAAGCCGCGGATTCAAGTAGAAGAACGCGGATCTGATCCGTCTTCTTTCGCGCAAATCGGTGGCTAAATATCTATTGATGAGGACATGTTAAGATTAATAACTAATGTCGCCTCTAGTTACCATCCTTCTCATGTTCTCCGCCTTCACGCTTCACGTGCCTGCGCAGTCTTCACCAACATTCAACGATTACAAAGTCGCCGTCTATACAGGCGCAATGCATTGGCCCAAATGGATCCGCCGTGTTGGAGATGATGAATGGCGAGATGAACTTGATAAACTCGTCGAGCCGCCAGTGGTTAACTTTGCAGGAAGATACTTTGTCGCTGTTCATAGCTGCGGTACGGGCTGCCGCTATTACACAATGACCGACCTGTCCTCCGGCCGAGAGCTAAGCCTTTTGAAAGATTTTGGCGCCGCGGACCTTCTCACCCGCGCGAACAGCAAATTGCTCGTTGCTCAATATCATGTAAACTCACCACGCGGCGAAGAATGTCGTGAACGCGCTTTCTTATTCGACGGCAAACTGATCACACCACTCACGAACACGCGCCGGACCTGCACTCGAAAGGAAGAATCCAATGATTATTAAGAACGCCCTGATTGCAGTCGCGGCGTTTTTCTTCTTGCAAACGGGTTCCGGGTACAAACTCGAGACGCGCTATCACGTGCCGGGTAATGGCGGGTTCGATTATGTAACCATCGATAGCAATGCTCGACGTCTCTACCTCTCTCACGGTACGCAAGTGGACGTGATCGATCCGGACAGCGGCAAGTTTATCGGCACGATCGGTGACACGCCTGGCGTCCATGGTGTCGCGCTCGCCTCTGAGTTCAAACACGGATTCACCAGCAACGGTCGCGAGAACAAAGTCTCAATGTTCGATCCCGCGACATTGCAACTCATCAACAAAATCGAAGTCGGTAAAGGACCAGATGGAATCTATTACGATCCGGGCACGAAGCGCGTCTTCACTAACAACCATGGTTCACACGACATCACTGCCATCGACGCCAGGACTGGGCAGGTCGCGGGCACGGTGAAGGTCGAAGGCGATGGCGAGTCGGCGGTCGTTGCCGATGGTGTCGTGTACGTGAACCTAGAAGACACAAACGAGGTCGTCGTTTTCGATCCGAAATCACTCGAAGTGAAAAAGCGTTTTCCGATCGGCGTCGCGAAAACGCCAACGGGCCTGGCTTACGATGCGAAGACCAAACGTTTGTTCATCGGCTGTCG
>DATEWS010000121.1:0-8818 GCA_035257785.1 Pyrinomonadaceae bacterium | reverse complement strand
CGTGGTCCGGCCCGAGTCGCTCGCGGGAGCCCGCCGGCATTATGAACGACGATTGGCGCATGGTCAGTTTTGGCGACGGCTTTTACATGATCAATAACCCGGACAATCCGGACCAGTATCTCTCCGAATCGCAGGGTGGCGCGATTCTCTGGACTGACATGTCGAGTCGCGAACAGCGTCCGATCAATCCGTGGGGGCGCAGCAGTGGCGGTGGCCCGGCGGAAGGACGGAAGTATCGTTTCAACTGGAACGCGCCGATTGTCTTTTCACCACACGACAAGACAACGGTCTACTTAGCGGGCAATGTCGTTTTCAAGAGCGACGACTTCGGCAAGACTTGGACGCAGATCAGCAACGATCTCACCACGAACGATCCTGAGAAGTTAAAAGACGCGGGTGGTCCCGTTGCGGTTGAGAATTCGACTGCTGAGTATTACTGCACGATCATCACCATCGCTGAGTCGCCGGTTCAAAAAGGACAGATCTGGGTGGGCACTGATGACGGTAACCTGCAACTCACGACTGACGGCGGCAAGAACTGGTCCAACATCGTCAAGAACATGCCCGGCGTTGCTGCAAACTCACCCGTGTCACACGTCGAACCGTCGCGCACCGGCGCGAGCAATGCTTACGTCGCGTTCGATCGTCACATGTTCGACGACTTCCGCCCGTACATCTTCAAAACAACTGACGGCGGGAAGAGTTGGACCAGCATCACGGGCAATCTGCCGGCGAAGGCGTACGTTCAGGTTGTGCGCGAGGATCCGAAGAACACAAACCTGCTTTACGCGGGGACTGAGTTAGGCCTGTTTGCTTCGTATAACGGCGGCAAGGATTGGTTTGCACTGAATTTAAAGAACCTGCCGAACGTTGCCGTTCACGACATCATCGTGCATCCGCGCGAGAACGATCTAATTCTCGCCACGCACGGGCGAAGTATCTGGATCTTCGACGATGCGACTGCCATTCAGCAGATGACGCCGCAGATTCTCAGCAGCAACGCGCACCTGTTTCCGGTGCGTCCGGCGCTGAGGTTTACGAGTCGCTTTTCCCGTTACGGTATTGGCGATAAAGTTTTTACTGGTCCAAATCCGCCGGCAGGCGCGTTGATTACTTACTACTTGAAAGACAAGCTCGACGAGAAGGCGACGTTGAAAGTTCAGATCTTCGATCGCGATGGCAAGCTGGTCCAGGACCTTGAGCGCCCGTCGCGCGAAAAGGGCTTAAATCGTATTTCGTGGAACCTGCGGCTTGGTGGACCGGAAGTTCGACGCCCGCCAACGGAGGAGGAGATTGCTTTTGGCGGCGCGCCGCGTGGTCCACAAGTGTTGCCCGGAATCTATACCGTGAAGCTCACAGTCAATGACAAGGTGTTGGAAGAAAAAGTGGAAGTGAAACTCGATGCGGCGATCATGACGTCGGTCGCGGAGCTTGAGGAAACGCAGAGCATGCAGGTCAAGCTGCGTGATATGCAGTCGAACCTCAACGTGTCGTTGCGTTTTCTCGACAGTCTGAAAGAGCAACTCAAGCAGGCGCAGACGACGATGAAGACGTTGAACAAAGAGCCTGACAAGGATCTGATGAAAGCGCTCGAGGATTACATTAAAGAGGTCGACAAGCTCGAGGATCGACTGGCGGCACGCAATGAGGGGTTAGGCTTCGGTGGCAGGTCGCAGGTCGCTGATGATATCGGGAATCTGTTCTTCGCTCTCGATTCAAACTTTGGACCAACGCCGGGACAGCGAGCATACTTCGGTGAGATTGAACCTGACTATCGCACGCGCATGGAAGAGGTGAATAAATTCCTGCGCGACACTCTGCCGCAGTGGAACGAAAAACTTCGCGCGTGGAATGCTCCAACACTCACGACACGCAAGCCATTTTAGGACAGATTGTTTCGCGTGAAGCGAACGTTGCCGTTAATTCCCTTCGCGGTGATACCAGCGCCGCCGGATCCGATACGCGCCGAGTACCGGCCGCGTCTCTCTTTATCGATCGCGACGTTCGGCAAGTCGGAAACTACATTTCCATTCATTCCGCGCGCATCGAAGTCAGCGTTCACATCCGCGCCCAACTGCAATTCGATGTTGCCGTTGATTCCATTCAACGTCACGCCATCCTGATCGAGCTTCTTCAAACCCACGACCATGTTGCCGTTAATTCCCTTGAACGTCGCACGACCAACAGCGCTGCCAATTTGCACGCGCCCGTTAATGCCCGCCACCTCGACGCCACCATCAATATCACCAGTCACGAAAGCTCCGTTGACGCCCTTCGCATATAACGCGATCTGTCGCGGCAGCTTCAACGTAACGCGTTCGCCCGCCGATGAACCAAAGATACGCGCCAGAAAAGTGCCATCCCCCTTTTCGCCGTGAATGCGAAGACTGTTCGCGTCCGCTTCGATAACCACCTTGCGGCGATCGAGTGCCTCCTGGCTCGACGCAGTTCGTTCGATAAGAACTTCCGCTCTAGTACTGTCTGAAGTCTCGATGTTGACGGCGCCATTGAGACCGGTTAGTTCGACCCGCGCGCCTGGTGAGAGATTGTAAGACTGCCGTATCTGTTCGCGCACATCGGTGTTGTGATGTGTAACAAGCTCGCGAATCTCGGCGACAGTTCCGCGCGATGCTGAGCGAACCACCACACCGGCTACGCCGGCAAGCAGCACCAACACGACGAAAATTACTATTCGTTTCATATTTCCGGCCTCAAAAAGTATTGAAAATGGGCACTCCTCGTCTTTAACGACCGGCGCCGGAATTTTGTTTCGCGTGAATTTGGATTTCGTGCCACAATGCCGCAACCATGGGAGACAGGGATGCAAGGGATCTGAAACTGCTTTTAGTTGAAGATTTTGAAGACACTCGTCTGGTCCTGCGATTGCAACTCGAAGAAAAAGGCTTCATCGTATTTGAAGCTGAGAACGGTCAGGTGGCGGTCGAGACGGCGATTCGCGAGAAGCCGGACGTGATCCTGATGGACCTCACGCTCCCGCTGATGGATGGTTTTGCGGCAACGAAACTGATCCGCCAGAACCCAGAACTAAAAAACGTTCCCGTAATCGCGATCACCGCGCATCAGGAAGTCGATTTCCGTTCCGACGCGAAAGCGTCAGGCTTCGACGCTTATGTCACAAAGCCCATCGACGTTCACTGGTTAAAGGATTTGATCTCCGGCCTTTTGATTTAAATCCGTAAATTAATCCGCGTGATCCGTGTTACCTAAAACCTCGCCTCGATCAAACCGTCATAGCGTTTGCCATGCTTCGCAGTGAGTTGCGGATACGTCGCATGCTCTGCACGCAAACCTTTCATTCCCAGCTTGCGTTCCACTAATTTGATCTCATTCGCGCGGCCCTCGATCTCCATGAACAACCCAAACGGCAACACGTCAATCACGATCTCCGTCCGGCCGAACCGCCACGTCTGCCTGCGCTTCTCATAGACCAACGACGCCGTGAATCCGAGTGCCTCGAGAATCGCCGCCATCGCATCAGGATCTCCAATCGGAGTCTCTTCTTCGCGTTGCTGTTTGATCGCCGACGCACCGGGCAAACGTCGTTTGAAAGTCAGCGTCGCTCTTCCTCCGACACGTCTCAATCGCAGCACACACGAACCGTCGTTCAAAACCTCGCCGTCGTAAAGCGTGTTCTCCTCAAACTCTTCACCTTCCAAACTCGCGCCAATCTCCGGCAGACGCTTCAACACCGCGTCCCGCTGTCGCTTCGTCAAACGAAACTTTTTCTCGACTTCGATCATGCTTGCCTGGCCCAACGCCACGCCTCCGGGATCGACGCGCGCTTGCCGTACATTAACATCCCGACGCGATAGACGCGCGACGCAATCCACATAATCACGAGCACGCTGCCAAACCCGATCACCAGCGACAAGGCGATTTGCCAGAACGGGGGCGTCTGCGTCACGATGCGCACCAGCATCGCCACCGGCGCAGAGAACGGAATGATTGATACCCAGAACGCGAAAGTCGAATCAGGACTGCGACTCACCGGAAAGAACAAGTAAAAACTTACTACGAGAATCAGGATGATCGGCATCGCGAGCTGCCCGCCCTCCTGCGCCGTCGTCACCATCGATCCGAGCAGCGCGTAAATCGTCGCGTATATAAAGTAGCCGAGCAGAAAGAAAAGCCCGAAGTAGATGTAATGTGAAAACGGGATGCTGGGCACGTGTGCGGGCACCCCTCGCGCTGCGAGTACGCTTGTGCCATATAATGCAAACGCGCTGAACGCGAGTCCCCAGATCGTGAGCTGAGTCAAGGCGACGAGTGAAACACCCACCAGCTTGCCCATCATCAACGTAAACGGTTTCACTGAGGAGAAAAGGATTTCGGCGATGCGCGTTTCCTTCTCTTCGATAACTGCGCCGAGAATAATCTGGCCGTACATCAGGATCGCGAGATACATCACGAAACCGATGCCGAACACGACTGCGAAACTGCCGCCCGAGTCGCGTTCCTGTCCGGTTGCGCCAACCTTCACGGATTGCACGTCGACGGGCTGAAAGAGTTCCTGTCTGGTCTTAAGGTCGACCTTGGCGTCGATCAATCGTCGTTCACGTACGGCGCGTTCCAATGCTGACGCCAGTATGCGTCTTGACATGACGTCGCCGGGATTCTGGTTAAAGAATTCAGCTTCACCGCTCTCAAGAAAATCCGGAGGAAGAATCAAATAGCTGTCGAGTTCTCGGGCGCGCAGGCGTTGGGCCAGTTCAGCTTGTATCTCTTCATTCGATCGGCCTGTGACGTTAACTTCTTCGAGCTGAAAGTTTCCGGAGCCTTTGCGCGTAAGGCCGCGGCTCGCGCTACTCATCGGATCGTTCGGTTCCGGCTCGTCCGATTCTTCATTCGCGACCGCTTGTTGCAGTTGCGGATAAATCTTGCCCGTTTGGTCCACGACGGCCACTCGCAACACTGAACCTGCGTCAATGTTCAATATGACAGCGGGCACAATGCCGAACAGCGACATCACCACCGGCAACAGGATTGTCGAGACGATGAACATTTTTGTCCGCACGCGCGCGATATACTCGCGTTTGATCACCGCCAGCAGCTTTTTCATGTAGATTCAGTCACTTTCGTGATGAAGATATCGTTCAGACTCGGCTCAACCATCTCGAACTTTCCGATCACTGCGCCCGTGTCGATCAAACGTTTCAACAAGAGTTGGGCGTCGGCTCCGGGAGCGAGTAGCGCCTGGGCTTCATCGGCGTGTCGCACCACTTTGCTTACGAGTGTCGGATCGTCGAGGACGCCATCGCCGCCTTCACAACGCACAGACACCGAATTGCGTCCGAAGCTGCTCTTGATCTCGCGCAAACTCCCTTCGAAAACCTTTTGTGAGCGGTTGAGGAGGCAAATGTCGTCGCAGATTCTTTCGGCCACTTCCATCTGGTGCGTTGAAAAGATGATCGTCTTGCCGGCACGTTTGAGATCCAGCACGATCTCTTTTAGTAGTTCGGTGTTGATGGGATCGAGGCCGGAGAATGGTTCGTCGAGGATCAGCAGGTCGGGATCGTGAATCACGGAAGTGATGAACTGGATCTTCTGCTGCATTCCTTTCGACAGTTCCATCGAGCGTTTGTTTTTCCATTCGGAGAGTTTGACGCGGGCCAGCCACTCGTCGATCTTGGACTCCATCTGTTTGCCGCGAATGTTTTTGAGTTCGGCAAAGAATCTCAACTGGTCGATGATGCGCATGCGGCGATAGAGTCCACGCTCTTCGGGAAGATAGCCGATGCGATCCTGTAGCTCCGGATCGATTTTGCGGCCGAATAGAGAGATGCTGCCCAGGTCCGGCGCGGTGATGTTCACGATCATGCGGATCGTCGTGGTCTTGCCGGCGCCATTCGGGCCAAGCAGTCCGAACACGCGTCCGGCGCGCACGTCGAGGCTAAGTTCCCTGACCGCCGTAAACTCCCCAAAACTCTTGCTCACCCGGTCGAGTTTTACCGTCGTTTCACTCGCTGCCATGTAGGCACCTCTCAGCGCCAAAGGCGCTATTTAGTCTGACTTTCATCCGCGCCTTCGGCGCTCCAGCCTAACAGATGAACGTTTTGCATTGCCAGAAGAAGGTCATCTGATACATATTTAAACCACGTCACCCCGCAGGCTTTTAGCTAAGTTCACTCCGAAGCTCGTTTCGAACCGACTATGTCTGTTCTGCGCAACTCTTCCCGGTACCTGTCGCTGCTGCTGGCGCTGCTCGTCGCCTCGAACGCGCCCGCACAGACTACACAAAAACCACAGGACGACGTCGTACGTGTTTACACCGAACTCGTCCAGACCGACGTCATGGTTTTTGACAAGAGTGGAAAATTCGTCAACGGTCTGAAAGCGGAGAATTTTGAGTTGCGCGTCGACGGCAAACCGCGACCCATCCAGGCCTTCGAACAGATCAGCGCCGGCAGTAGCGAAGAGAGCCAGCTTGCAGCCGCACGCGGCGCGACGACAATAAATCTGAAGCGGCCGGTGCCGCTGGATCGCGGTCGCATTGTCTTTTTCTACGTAGACGATCTCCACATGGACCTGGGCGGCGTGCAGGCCGCCAAGAAAACGATCACTTCGTTCATCGAAAAAGACATGGGCCAAAACGATCAGGCCGCGATTACATCAGCGAGCGGACAGATCGGGTTTCTGCAACAACTGACAAACGATCGCATGGTGTTACACACCGCGCTGGATCGTCTCAAACTAAAATCCTATTACACTCGCGACTCTATTCGACCCGCCATGAACGAATATCAAGCCATGTTGATCGATCGGCGCGATCGCGACGTGCTTGACGTCTATATCGAAGAAACGATGCGCCAAAATCCAGGTATGACCAGTGACCAGGCCGAATCAATGGTCCAACAACGCGCCTCGTCATTACTGCAATACACCGCCAGCATCACTAAAAACTCACTGCTCGGTCTCAGATCTCTGATCAAAACCGCGCGTACTCTGCCCGGTCGCAAAATTGTATTTCTCATGTCCGGAGGATTTCAGATACACAACCAGCGCGGCGATCTCACCGAGGAATTGCGTGACATCACGTATGACGCGGCGAAGAGCGGTGTCGTGATCTATTCGATGGACACGCGTGGACTCGTGGCATCTCTAAACGACGCGAGCAGCGAAGGCGTCTTCGATCCATCGGGACGACTCGATAGAGCTACACACGGCGAGCTCTTTGAATCGCAAAACGGAATGAATGCACTCGCAGTCGACACGGGTGGCAAAGCAATCTTCGACACGAACAATCTACGACAGGGTTTAGTGCCCGCGCTCAAGGAAACTTCAAACTACTACTTGATCGCGTGGAAGCCTGATACTGACACGCAGAAGCAAAGCAGATTTAGAAACGTCGAAGTCAAGCTGGTCGGACATCCGGACTACACGGTCAGAGTTCGCAAGGGCTACTTCGATACCGATCCAAATCCAACGACCGTCGTCAAGGGGAAGAAGGAGGAGCCGCCGCGTCCGCAAAGTGCTCCCGCTAAACTGCGTGAGTCGCTCTCCGCCCCATATCCCGACAGAGCGTTGCCAATACTGATGAGTGCCGATTACTACGACGTCGCGGGTAAAGGACCGGTCGTCAACACTTCGATCCAGGTGCCCGGCGAGTTTCTCGTTTTTGGCGAACAGCCGGATGGAAAGATTCAAGCTGTCCTTGATGTCAGTGGTCTATTTCTCGACGACAAAGGCGTTGTCAAAGCGAATTTCATGGAGCGGATCGTGACTACCGCGCCGAGTCTCGAAGCGACCAAGGGTTTCCAGAACGATATCACGTTCGCCTACCCCGCAAAGCTTGACCCCGGACTCTACCAGGTCAGAGTCGCGGTCCGCGACGACAAGGGAGGTAAAGCGGGTGGCGCTCACATGTGGATCGAAGTACCCGACCTCACGAAGAAGAAATTGGCAATGAGTAGTTTGCTACTCGGCGAACGCACGCAGGCAATGATGACCAACGTCTCGAACCAATCGGGCGCGAATCCGGTCACACTCAGCGCCAGTCATCATTTCAAACGCGAATCAACGTTACGCTTTCTCGTGTTTGCTTACAACGCAACTCCCTCGCCTGCCGATCAAAAGCCTGACATCGCCGTACAGGTGCAGGTCATACGCGACGATCAACCCGTGCTCACAACGGCCCTGCGAAAAGTGAACGTTGAAGGAGTAACGGATCTGGAGCGACTTCCTTACGCGGCTGAGATTCCGTTGGGTGAGTTATCGGCAGGACGCTACTTACTTCAAGTCACGTTGATCGATCGAGCTTCAAAACAGAGCACTTCACGACAAACTCATTTCGACGTCTATTGATCCTCACTCGTGTCGAAGCCCTGGAAACCAACCAAAGAACAACTCTTCGCCGCGACTGAGAAGACAGTTCGCGATGTTATCGCTCCAGACCTGCACGTGCTTTTTTGCGGCATCAATCCGGGGCTATACACCGCGGCGGTGGGCCACCACTTCGCGCGACCGGGCAACCGCTTTTGGCCGACGCTGTACGCTGCCGGGTTCACGGATCGTTTGTTGTCGCCGTTTGATGAACGTGAGTTGTTGAAGAATGGTTACGGCATCACGAATGTCGTGCCACGAACGACTGTGTCGGCAGATATGCTCACGAAGGAAGAGATCATCGCCGGTGGTGAACGTTTGCGTGCGAAGGTGCTTCGCTATCGCCCGCGTGTGTTGGCGGTGCTCGGACTGGGCGCTTATCGCACCGCGTTCAATAGACCCAAGGCTGTTGTGGGACGACAGGAAGATCAAATGGGCCACACGGTGCTGTGGGTGTTGCCTAATCCGAGCGGCTTGA
>DATEWS010000120.1:0-4585 GCA_035257785.1 Pyrinomonadaceae bacterium | reverse complement strand
TCCATTTTTGCACTCTGACAGTTCGTCAACAGCAAACAAGTCATACAAAGCAGTACTCTATTAAACATGCTTGCTCCTCCGTGTAGGGCGCGCTCCCGAAAGAGCGCGCCCCGCAGTCGAGTTATAGAGACTCAAGGAACGTTATTAACGCTTGTTTGTCCGCCGGAAGTAAGGCCTGGTATCGCAAGCGTACCTGCCGCGCTTCACCGTCGTGACGCAGGATCGCGTCATTAAATGTGAACGTCTCGCCGTCATGCATGAGGTCGACACGTGTACGCACGCCCCAGAGTGGAGCAGTGCGAACAGTTGTCCGGGTTACTGGACCACCGTTTTGCACGATGAAGTCTCCCGTTCCGATGTCATGTAGCAAAAAGTCGCCGAACGGATGGATCTTCTTGCGTGCGAGCGCGAGCGGAATATCGAACTCGCCACCATTGATTGGCTGACAACGATTGCCAGTCTGGATAGTAGGTACATGACAAACGCTGCAACTGTATTGACCAGCCATCGATTCAAACAAATCACGGCCACGCGATACAGCTGCTGCATACCGAGGATCGTTTTGAATATCTTTGTCCTGCGGCGGCGCCTGCGTAGCGCGCATGAACTCCGCGAACACGTCGATATCCTCTTCTTCATCTTCACCGCACGTGACGCCGGGGTGGTCTATGCACGGTTTATCGTCGCGCACCTTATCGAAACCGGAGCCGAAGCCGACGAATCGACCCAGCGAAGTGTTTTCGATAAGAATCAGTTTATTGGTGATGCCGATTTCATTTAGATAAGCGTCGGCGGAAAAAGAAAGCAGGCTCGCATGTTGGTTTTTCCACCCGAAGCGTCCGACTCGCTTTCTGTTGTTGGCTTCAAGGACCGGAACGTTGATCACAAGCCCGTGAACTTCCTGGTGCGTGTCGCCTTTCTGTTTGGCCGCGAGGGACACCAATGTTCCGTCAGCGATTGCTTCGACGAACCCGTCACCAAGTGTGTTGAGCGAGGTACGAAAAGTTCGTGTCTTTTCTTCATCGGTGATCGCGGGACCACCGCCGATGATTCCGGCTGTGAACAACGGTGGCACACGTTCCTGCACTTTCGCGCTCTTATGTGTTGGATCGTCATAGTTGTCCGTGGGTATGCCACGATGGTTGATTAGGGAGCCGCCCGGAGCATCGAAAAAGACATCGTTGATCGTATGTCCGGCGCGCAACTCCGTTATCTGGCTGATGGCGCCTGTGACTGGATTCTGATGGCATTCCCTGCATGATTGGGCGTTGTAAACTGGTCCCAACCCCTTCTCGATCTCGTCTACTTCTCCGAAAGTCTCTTTGTCAGCCAGGAATGTTCCTTCCGCCGGATCTTTCGGATCGCCTTGATCCACGAGTCCGTTGGTGAAGTCGTCGAAGCCAAATGCCGGAGCTTCGGCAATGATCGGTTGCGCACACGGGTCAGCGAAGCTAGCCTCCGTCTTCGTTGCGGCGGCAGCCTCCTCGTCTTTCCTCGTGAAGAAAAATGTTGTCGTGTCGGTCTCGGACACACCTTCGAGATCGACGGAGCCAGATGTGTAAGTAGCATCGGTGGTTGCTGCAACGTTTGCCTGATCTGCTTGCTGTACCGCAACGCTCTGCACGGTGCGATTGGTGGACGGTAAAATGAGGAGAGCCGCGAGAATGGCGGCCAAGACAATAAACCTGAAAGCTCGCATACGTCCTCCTTGATAGAGATTGATGGGCCGATGAGTGGAGGCACACTACGACTGTCTGAGGTAAGGGCGAAACCTGGAGAACGGATCACAGCAAAGCAGTGCGTTGCGTCGGACAGACTGGTCGGGACGGGTGGCGCGGGTCTGTTGGCGGGTTTTTTCGCCTGCTAAAGTTTTTTTCTCAACCGGGGCAGATGAGTGGCGAAGAGAATATAACTGTTCTTAAAGTTGTCAATTGAAATATCTGTCACAAATGTCGCGGATTGATCACCGCCACGCCCGAAATGCAGATCCTGGCGAACTTCAATCACCCAAACATCGCACGGCTCTTCGATGGTGGTGAGACGGCAAACAACATTCCATATCTTGTGATGGAGGGCGCGTTGGAGAATCAGCAGGAAGCACTGCGAATACGTGAGATGCTTGTTGCCGCGGATCCAAACAAGGCTCGCGCGCAGCGAGCGCTCACGATCTCGTACGAGTTTCTCGGGTTTTGGACGAGTTTAGGTAGACTGAAGATTATTGTCCACGTCGCAGAAAATTGCCGCGAGCTGGTCATGTGCGAAGCGGGCCGATTCTTCGCGGATCAAACGTGAAGTCTGTCGCAATTCGCGAGACCGCTCGCGCAGAATCTCAGCCTTCGTCGCTAACGCAAGGCTGCACTCAATCACCCTCCAGTTTCTGGAATCGTTTCTGATTGACTGATACTGAGTTTGAGTTGCTTCTCCGAACATGATCGTAATCGCGTCCTGGGCCGACTGGGGTGCCTCTATTTTAATTGCGAGCGAACCGTGGTGCAATTCAGTCAATGTGTTTTAAATTGGACCGTTGCTACATCCTTTTGGTCTTATGTAACCTAGCTTACGTAAGCGTGCGCTGATCACATCAATGGCAAAAGCCAAACGAATCAAAGGCGTCAATTGTAAGTCGATCGCCTCTGCGGGCGTAAAACTGGTGCTACTCACCAGGTTTGAAGAGTTGTGCAGTTTTCAAGTGACGGCGTTGGATTGGACCGATCCCGAAGGGGTCCACTCGATGCGAGTCGCTTCGCGACGGCTGCGCAGCGCGTTGAGAGATTTCATGCCGTATCTTCGCAAACGTCCACTCGCGCCGGCGTTGAAACAACTGCGCGGCATTGCCGGTGCGCTTGGGGAAGTGCGCGATCAAGACGTCGCGATTGCGGCGTTGGAGGAGATGGTGAGTAAGGCCCCTGCTGAATTCTCGCCGGGTCTGAATCACTTTATCGAAACCAGGAAGCATCTCCGCGAACAGGCGCGCGACGAGTTGAGGGCGATTCTCGTAGGCAGTGAGCTTAAGGAATTGGAGTCGGATTTTACCGCCTCAGTCGATGAGGCTACTGCCACACGCGCTGGATCGCCGGCGATTACGTTTCACACGATGTCTCGTTTAATTATTTTGGACCGACTGAAAGAGTTCGAAACGCTGAGCAATGGTCTGCTCAATCCTTTCGAGAGCGAGACTTTGCACGACATGCGCATCGCTGCGAAACGGTTGCGCTATGCGCTCGAGCTGTTTCAGCAGTGCTGGGGCCGCGCCATTTCAGGTTACGCGAAACGCATCGCACGGATACAGGGCGCGCTTGGCGATCTGCACGATTGCGACGTTTGGATCGAGAGTTTGGGCAAACACATCATCAACGCGAGAAAGCACAAGCAACACGATCACGTTGCGGCGTTGATGTGGTTGTTGAGTCATCTCGTCAAGCTGCGCACGAAACACCTGCGCCAGGCCTTTGCGCGCTGGCGCGAGTGGGAAAAACATGAAGCGAGTGAGAAGTTGCGTGCCGCGTTGGCGAATAGAGTGACGAGTGTTATGCCAGCCGTGAGGACAAATGGAACCGGCCCACAAGAGAGCACACAAGGCACGTAAACGAAAATGGAACTGATTCAAGGTCCTCTTACGGACGAAGACAGTAAGAACACAAAACTCTGCGGTCCTCTGCGTATCTCTGCGGCCCTCTGCGTGAAATAGTTCTTTCAACGCAGAGAACGCAGAGATACGCAGAGGGCCGCAGAGATTAAATCTTGCGGCTGAGGAGCGAAAACTTCTTTGTGACTTATGTTCCTTTTTGTAGCTACAGTTGTCCTACAATAGCGAAATTGAGGTGTGAAAAATGTTCCTGAATCTCATTCTCTTTTTGACGTTTGTGATCCCATTGGCGCAATCGGAGAAAACCGCGGTAGTGCCTGCTTCTGATGGTGTTCCCATTCACTATGCAGTGCAGGGCAAAGGCGAACCAACGCTCGTGTTCATTCATTGCTGGGGTTGCAATCGACATTTGTGGGACAACCAGGTTGCTGAGTTTTCGAAGACGCACCGCGTGGTAACGATCGATCTGCCCGGTCATGGAGAATCCGGCCTGGACCGGAAGGATTGGACCATCGAGAGTTATGGAGACGACGTTAAGACAGTCGTCGCCAAGTTGAACCTCAAACGCGTGGTGTTGATCGGTAGTTCGATGGGCGGTCCGATTGCGGTCGAAGCCGCGCGCCGAATGCCGGATCGCGTTGTTGGAATCGTGCCGGTGGATACGTTGCAGGATGTCGAACAGAAAGTATCGCCGGAGCAACTCGAAGCAGTGTTCAAGGCGATGGAGGCGGATTTCAAAGCTGCCAATGCCACCTTGATGAGTCAGTATTTCTTCTCGCCCACGACGCCGCTCGCGGTGAAAGATCGCATACTTGCTGACATCAACTCACGTCCGCCCGCGACCGCGATCGCGATCTTGAGAGGAGTCTTCAAGTATGACGCGGCTCCTGGATTAAAGGACATCAAAGTTCCGATTCATGCCATCAATGCCGACCGTTTTCCGACTAATTTGGTGGCCAACCGCAAGTACGCGCCGCAGTTTGACGTCGTAATCATCAA
>DATEWS010000119.1:0-4817 GCA_035257785.1 Pyrinomonadaceae bacterium | reverse complement strand
TGAATCGGCGTAAATCTGCGGCTTAAATTATACTAAGCGCATTCGATGCCGGATAGAGAAACACTTTTCATCACCGGGTTTCCGGGTTTTATTGCCAACCGTTTGTTGGAACGCCTCGCGCGGAAGGACTGCAACTTTATCCTGCTCGTCCAACCTGCACTCGTGTCGCATGCGCTCGAACAGATCGAGCGCATCACTCAACTCACCGGAAGAAGCGTGGGCGATTTTAAGATTGTCGAGGGCGACATCAGTGTGCCTCGCCTCGCACTGAACGATGTCGATCTCGAGTTGGTCCAACAGGAAACCACGCGCGTTTTTCATCTCGCCGCGGTTTACGATCTGGCAGTGCCGGAAGACTTGGCGATGCGCGTGAATGTCGGCGGCACACGTAACGTCGTCGAGCTCGCGCGTTCGATTAAGAACCTGCGCCAGTTTCATCATGTCTCGACGTGTTACGTCGCCGGCAAACGTCAAGGCGTAATACTCGAAACAGAGCTGAAGCACAACGCGGGTTATCGCAACTTCTATGAAGAGTCGAAATATTTAGCGGAGCTCGAAGTCGAATCAGCAAAGAACGAGTTGCCAATCACGATCCATCGCCCGGCAGTCGTTTGTGGTGATTCGCAAACCGGCGAGACGGGAAAGTACGACGGCGTTTACTACCTGATTCACTACCTGCTGCGTTGGCCCAGCGGGCTTTCGTTGATAAATATCGGCAACCACGTCGTGAGTCTGAACCTTGTGCCGGTGGACTTTGTCGTCGATGCAATGGCCGCACTTGCATTCGACGAGCGCGCGATCGGCAAAACCTTGCAGCTCGCGGATCCGTCGCCGCTATCGACCCATCAGTTGTTCAACGCGATTGCGAGATCGATCGACGGTCACCGCTCGCGTATCACCGCGCCGGCAAAGTGGGTACGCTTCTTCCTGATGTTGCCGCCATCACCACGAATCACCGGCCTCCCACACCACGCCGTTCCGTACTTCTTCGTGAAGCAAGTTTACGATTCCAGCGAGGCACAACAGCTCCTGGCGCCTCACGCCATTCGCTGCCCTCCATTCGCGAGTTATGTAGATAACATCGTCGAATTCGCGAAGCGTAACCCGGTTATCCGACACGGCTGACACGGACGCTTGACAACCGACAAGTTTAGAATTAGTTTAAATCTACTGTGAAAGATAACAACGAACAGCCAAAGCTCACTCCCCAAAGAGACGCGGTTTTTCAGGTGATTCAGGAGCGTGACGATCACCCGACCGCCAGCGACATCTTTGAGGCGGCGCGGCGGCGCCTGCCCGGCATCAGCTACGCGACCGTTTACAACTCGTTGCGCTATCTGAAGGATGCAGGCCTTGTTCACGAAATTACTTTTGGCGACAGCGCCAGCCGCTACGATCGCGAAACCGATCGTCACGATCACGCTATCTGCAACGATTGCGGAAAGCTGGTCGACTTCGATCTGCCCGACACCGCGAAGTTGATGCAGGCTGCCGCGCGCAAGTCGCGCTTCAAACCCCAGTCGGTACACCTGACGTTGAGGGGACGTTGTCCGGAATGTCGTTCACGGGATTAATAAGTTTTTAGGATTAGTAAGATCAAAATTACCTTGGAGGATAAATGACAGCAACAGCAGTAGCATTGGAGAAGGCGCAGGTCGGCCAGCCGGCGCCGGATTTCGATATGGCCTCGACGAAGAACGTCGAGAAACTAAATGAGAACGTGAAGCTTTCCGACTATCGCGGCAAGTGGCTGGTTCTCGTTTTCTATCCGCTTGACTTCACGTTTGTTTGCCCGACGGAGTTGACGACGTTTAGCGATCGCTACCAGGACTTCGTGGACATCGGCGCTGACATCATCGGCATTTCGACTGACTCGGTTTATTCGCACCGGGCGTGGCTTAATACCTCTCGCGACAAGGGCGGGGTTGAAGGATTGAAATATCCGTTGGCGGCTGACGCGACGAAGAAAGTTGCGGGCGACTATGGCGTGTTGATCGAGGATCGTGGGATCGCGCTGCGTGGTCTCTTCGTGATCGACCCGGAAGGCATTCTTCGTTACAAAGTCGTGCACGATCTGAACGTGGGACGTTCGGCTGAAGAAACGCTCCGCGTGATTCAGGCGTTGCAAACCGGTGGTCTCTGCCAGGCTGAGTGGAAGCCCGGCCAGAAGACGCTTAACTAGCCAGATCATCCACAGATTACGCAGAATCGATCTGCGTAATCTGTGGATAAAATTTGAGAACACAGTAATGGCGATGAAGATTGGAACAAAGTTGCCGGGTTTCGAAGGGGCAACGGAGTGGTTTGGAGGTACCCAGGCTCACGCGGAGTCGGAGGTGGCAGGCCACCCGACGCTGGTCCATTTCTGGTCAGCGAGCTGCGGGATCTGCAAAGACAATCTCCCGCGCGTCGGGGAGTGGCGCGACGAAAAAAGAGAACAGGGACTGCGCGTGGTAGGCATTCATATGCCGCGTTACGAAGCGGACACCGATGTCGAACAAGTGCGCGAGCTGATTAGTAAGTATGGAATCAGTGAGCCGGTTGCGGTTGATAACGAACACAAATTAAAAGACGCATTTCAGAACGATCAGGGATTTGTGCCGGCTTATTATCTGTTTGACGCGGAAGGGAAGCTACGGAGCTTCGCAGCCGGCGCACGCGGCTTGGATATGCTAAAGACGGCTTTAGAGCGAATGACTGGGTAACACGGATAAACGCGGAAAGAAATCCGGATTTCTTCCGTGTCATCCGCGGTTAAATATTTTGACAAGGAGATAAATACTTACAGCGGCGCTGCCGAGCGCCAGCACAACCAGCGCTGCAATAATCCCACCAACGAACAACCAGTCACTTGCTCTTCCCGATCTCGCTTCCGCCGCTGAAACTGTCGCGCGCTTGCGCAGCAAGTCAAGATTCATCCGGTTCGACTTCCACCACGCATCCGCAACATCGCCAACCACCGGCAACGATCCGATAACGTAATCAAACGCGATGTTCAGGCCCATGCGGAGCAGCGTGATCTTCGGCACGCGATAACGCACGGCTGCGGCGAGTATGTAGAACGAAACGAGCGAGGTGCTGGTGTCACCGAGCCCGGGAATGAGGCCAAGGAGTGCATCGAGTCCAAAGCGCCAACCAAGCACGGGTACTCGGAACATGTCGTCCATGAGCCATCCCAGACGCTCGAGGTGCCTGTCAATTATCAGCGAATCCGTGTTACTTGTTGCCAAAAGAACTTTCCGACCTTTGCCAATGCGCCGAAGGCGTTTTTATCACCCGATTTTTGGGGAGTTTGCTTCGAGGGGAGACCTAGCGTTGCTGCCAACTCCGAATCGGGAGGCGCGATGTCTTCGTCGCCTCGTTTGCCGGTTAGCCA
Organism: Pyrinomonadaceae bacterium; assembly: GCA_035257785.1. Taxonomy (GTDB): domain Bacteria; phylum Acidobacteriota; class Blastocatellia; order Pyrinomonadales; family Pyrinomonadaceae; genus PSRF01. Next base: position 1,441 of record DATEWS010000119.1, on the reverse strand, counting down.
GCGGGTAAATGTACGTCCAATCATCCGCCTTTGTTCAACCGGAGCTTCGGCAATGAGCGCGATGCGCAGATCTTCGAGTTGCGCGATCTCGTAGAGATTCGCCTGGTAGTAGTTGCGGAGGGCGGCGAAGACCTTCTCCTCGCCGAGGGTTTTTTGCAGATCGACGAACATTAGCGCGCCTTTAGCGCTCACAATTGCGGCGTACTGAAACGTATTGCGGTAGTCTCGCGAGGGACGATTCGCGTCCATATCGTCGCCGCCGAAGGTACGATAGAGGCGATAGACGCCACGCACCTGGGCGTCTAAAACTGCCGATGCTTTTTCGTCTCCGTAAGTGTTTCGGTAGTAGAGCAACGCTGACCAACACGAGAGGGCTTCATCGAGCAGAGGCTCACGCGCGGGATCGTTGCCGACAGCAGCTCCCCACCATTGATGCGCAACGAGGTGCGCGACGGCCCATTCGAGACTTTCCTCAACTGATGGTCGCTGCTCGCGAATGATCTCCGGCAGGTTGCGTACGGCCGGCGAGTCGAAGTCGACAAAGTAAGCGCTCGCGATAATGTTCATCCCCGAGAATTCGCAGCTTCCGAGTCCGGCGACCAGTGGCGCTTCGGCGATGCTGATCGTCTTGAACGGTAGTGGTCCAAACAATGAAGTGAACACGCGCAGCGAATTCGCCGCGACGGTCAGCGCGCGTTTTCCGACGCGCTCGTGTTCCGCGAGGTAGATCGATCGGATGTTGATGCCTTGTATTTCCGTATGTTCGCTGTGCAAACCGCGTCCGGCAAGAATCGCAAAATCGCGCAATGCCGAGCCGGCAAAAGTTTGTCCCGTCTTCTCGTTACGCGGTCCGGTTTCGGTGCCTGAGGTGAATAGTTCGACGCCCTGGTTGATTGCGACCGTGACTTCGTAGTCCGCGGCTTCGTTGAATACAAAGTCGCCGACTGATGGCTCGACTTTGCGGCGCCACTCATCGCCGTCGTGAACTGCGAGCACTGGATAAGCAGAGCCGAGCAGCATCACGCCGCGACAGCGAAAGTTAACGTCGCGAGCACGTCGCGTTTCGCGTTCGCTCTGCAACGCGGCGCTGACCTGCTTCACGACATGCGTGGTCAGGCTTGTTTCGTCGCGATCGATCTCGGGAACAGAGCCTTTGAACTTGATGACCACTTCCGCAGTGGCTTCAGGTGCGACGGGCTCGTGCAGGTTAATGCGCAGCGTGGTGCTCTGGTCGTCGCGTGAAGAAAAGAGTAGCGTTTCGTCAGTGCCGCTGCGAACTTCGACGATGTCGATGCGTGGTTCGTCGGAATCTGTCGCTGTAGTCGGATCGCCCGTTCGCAGGTTTGGGTAAAGGTGGAAATAGATAACGGAGGTCGGCTTTTCGCCGCGATTTATCCAACGCACTCGTTCCGTGCCGGTGTAAGTGAGATTTTCAAAGTCG
>DATEWS010000118.1:0-2428 GCA_035257785.1 Pyrinomonadaceae bacterium | reverse complement strand
GGCAAAGCCGGCGACCGCGGCTGGTCCTGCGAAATCGCTCTACCGTTCGAGGACATCGCCGTTGCCTCGCATCTTCCGCCGCAACCGGGCGATCGCTGGCGGATGAATCTATATCGAGTTGAGCAGAAACCGAAAGTCGCGGAGCTCGCCTGGTCGCCGACGCTTCAGGATGATTTTCATGTTCTGCCGCGACTTGGTGAAATCGTGTTTACCGATCGTCAAGTGCCGAAACCATGACGTCAAAGCTAACTGAACAGGAAGTCGATCAATTCAATCGTGACGGTTACCTGATGAAGCCGGCGCTCTTCGACGCCGAAGAGATGGACCTGTTGATAACGATCGCGAAGAACGATCAGCGCCTGGAACGAGAAGCTCTGGAACGCCGCGATGCCCACGCCGGCACGAGCAAACTCTGGTTAACGGATGCGCTCGAAGATGATATCTACAGTGCTTTTGTGCGCTGTCTGCGTATCGTTGAGCCAATGGAACAAGTTCTCGGCGGCGAGGTTTATCACTACCATCATAAGATGATGTTGAAAGAGCCGTTTGTCGGCGGATCGTGGGAGTGGCATCAGGACTACGGTTACTGGTACTCGAATAACTGTTTGTTTCCTTACATGGGGAGTTGCTTGATCGCGGTCGACCGTGCCGGCAGAGAAAACGGTTGCCTCCAGGTGATCAAAGGCTCACACTTAATGGGACGAATAGATCACAACAAGACCGGCGATCAAACAGGCGCAGACATGGATCGCGTAAACGAGGCTTTGAAACATCTGGATCTTGTTTATTGTGAGATGGAGCCGGGCAGCGCTCTGTTTTTTCACGCAAACCTGTTACATCGTTCTGACGCGAACCGCAGTCCGCATCCCCGTTGGTCTTTGATCTGCTGTTACAACGCCGCTCGCAACCCGTGCAAAGGTAGAGCAAATCATCCGGAATACAGTTACCTGGAGAAGTGGCCCGACGAGCGCATAAAAGAGATCGGTAGAAGACAGTTGCACCGTTAACCTGGAGAATTATCCGTGGGAAAAGAGACTTTATCTCGACGCGACTTGCTCAAAGCGGCCGGCCTGGCAGGAATAGGACTGTCGACCGCAAACATCGCAGATGCGTATTCGCCCGAAGAAGAAGCGCAGCAACTTCGTCGCGCGCAGCAGCGAACAATGATCGGCGTGCGCTTCGAGCCTCACGACGTGGTGCGTCTCGGAATCATTGGTGTCGGCTTGCGCGGCACCGAGGTGCTGAAAGAATTCCTCGCTGTCGATAAAGTCGTCGTGAATGCAGTCTGCGATGTCGTTAAAGACAAATGTACGCGTGCGGCCGGCCTCGTCGAGAAGGCTGGTCAGAAGACACCCGGTATTTACGCGAACGGCGAGCGAGATTTTGAAAGACTCGTCGCGCGTGATGATCTCGACTTCGTCTATATCGCGACGCCCTGGGAATGGCACGTTCCTCAGGTGCTCGCGGCACTGCGAGCAGGCAAGCACACCGGCACTGAAGTTCCCGCTGCTTACACTCTCGAAGACTGCTGGAAGATTGTCGATGCGTCTGAAGCTGCGCGACGACATTGTTTGATCATGGAGAATTGTTGTTACGACGATTCAGAAACGACCGTGTTGAATATGGTGCGCGCGGGCGTGTTTGGAGATCTCGTTCATGGTGAGTGTGCTTACAACCATGACTTGCGCGGAATTCTTTTTGAGAACAAGGATGAGGGTTTATGGCGTCGTCGCCACCATACGTTGCGCGACAGCAATTTGTATCCCACTCATGGTCTTGGTCCGATGGCCCAATACATGAGCATCAATCGCGGCGACAAGTTTGACCACATCGTGTCGATGAGCTCTACGCATTTGGGACTGGAAGCTTACCGCAAGGACAACGTTCCGGCGGGTGATCCGAAGTGGAAAGAGGTCTACAAAACCGGCGATTACAACACCAGCATTATCAAGACAGCCAGAGGGCGTACGATCATGTTGCAGCACAACGTCTCCACGCCCCGTCCCTACGATCGCATCAACCTGATTCAGGGCACAAAGGGGATTTTTCGCGACTATCCACCGCGCATTTTCATCGACGGCCATTCAGAAGGAGGTCACACCTGGACCACACTGGACAAATATAAAGAGCAGTATGAATCGCCGCTATGGAAGAATCAGGGTGAAATGGCGCGCAAACTCGGCGGACATGGCGGCATGGATTACCTGATGTGTTATCGCCTGGTCCAGTGCATGCGCGAGGGGCTTGAACCGGACATTGATGTTTATGATGCGGCGGCGTGGAGCGTTCCTGGTCCACTAAGTCAGGTTTCGGTGACGAAGGGAAGTATGCCGGTGAAGTTTCCCGACTTCACGCGAGGATTGTGGGAACGCAGATCGGAAGTCAGTACCGTAACGCGGTAGCGTCGGGTCGCCACAATCCGTTAATT
>DATEWS010000117.1:0-2793 GCA_035257785.1 Pyrinomonadaceae bacterium | reverse complement strand
AGGGAAGAAGCAGGAGAGCCGCGCTTTATGAATCCGCGCAACGCGGCTGCGGGCGCGATTCGTCAACTCGATTCACGACTCGTCGCGAGACGCAAGCTCGACATGTTTGTCTACGACTTGCTCGTGAATGGTCGTAAACCTTTTCCGACGCACTGGGAATCGCTTGACTGGCTCGAGACCGCAGGCTTTCGCGTCAATCCACACCGCAAACTCTGCCAGACAATCGATGAGGTGATTGACTTCGCGAATGAAAAAGAAGCGCTCCGCGACGATCTCGGTTATGAGATTGACGGCCTGGTAGTGAAAGTTAATTCAACGGCGTTGCAGGATGAGTTTGGCGCGACGTCCAAAGCCCCGCGTTGGGCCATCGCGTACAAGTATCCGGCGCGCCAGGCTTCGACGCAGGTGCTCGACATCTTTGTCTCAGTTGGACGCACGGGCGCGCTTACTCCGGTAGCGTTTTTGGAACCGGTGTTTCTGGCCGGGACGACTGTCGCGCGCGCGACGCTGCATAACGAAGACGAGATCCGGCGTCTGGGATTGAAAAAAGGCGATTGGGTGATGATCGAGAAGAGCGGCGAGATCATTCCCAAGGTGCTCAGCGTCATCACTTCCAAACGCACGGGAAAAGAAACTGAATTCGAGCTGCCGGCAAACTGTCCGGTATGTGGGGGCTTGATCTCGCGTCCGGAAGGTGAGGTCGTCGCGCGCTGTGTAGCCGCCGATTGTTCCGCGCAATTGATGGGTCGTCTGATTCACTTCGCTTCACGCCGCGCAATGCGAATTGAAGGTTTGGGTGAGGTGTTGGCCGATCAACTCGTGGCTGAGAAGCTCGTGAAGGACGTTGGTGATCTCTATTCACTGACGCTCGAGCAGCTCGCTGCTTTGCCGCGCATGGCGAAGAAGTCTGCGGGCAATCTATTGGCGCAGATCGAAGGCAGCAAGTCGCGCGACTTATCAAACTTGATCTTTGCACTTGGTATTCGACACGTCGGTGAGCGCACGGCAGGCATTCTCGCGCACGAGCTTGGCTCGCTCGATAAGCTCATGTCGGCGACCGTTGAAGAGCTTGATGCGATTCCCGAGATCGGTTTGACTGTCGCCGAGAGCGTGCACGACTGGTTTGATGATGAAGGGAATCGCGCGCTTTGTGATAGGCTGCGCGCTGCGGGTGTTAAGACCGAAGCGGAGCGTAGCAGTGGTGGAACGGTTGATGAGCGCTTTGCAGGGAAGCAGTTTGTGTTGACGGGAACGCTCAGCACATTCAGTCGCGACGAAGCACGGGCGCTGATCGAAGCGCGTGGTGGTCGAGTGAATTCGTCAGTGAGCAAGAAGACTGATTATGTCGTCGCGGGCGAGGCAGCAGGATCGAAACTCGACAAAGCGCAGTCACTAGGTGTCACTGTGATCGATGAAGACGCATTTAAAGAGATGTTGGAGTAGCCGCAAAAAGGCACAAAAGCTCAAAAACATTAGCCTTATCTTTTTGAGCCTTTTGTGCTTTTTTGTGGCGAGGAGACATGATGAGCAGTACCGAAGCGAAGAATCTAAAACTACTTTACACGCTCTTTTGCGATGACGTCCGGCTTGAGGTCGGTAACAAGCTTTCATTCATGGGTGTCTTCCAGAACATCATCGTGCAGCAACTACCTGTGTCAGTGCTCAAGATGGCGATCGTGAATCATTGGCAGGGGCAGGGTAGTTATCTCTCCGAGGTGCGGATCCTGAGTCCCGATGGGCAACACCCGGTCGTCGTTTCACAACCCACACCATTCGAGATAGCTTCAGGAGGATATGCCGACAACATCAGCTTCTTCGTAAACGTGACGTTCCCGATTTCTGGCAGCTACCTTGTGCAAACGTTGATCGACTCGAATTTATTTGAGGAGCAGTTGTTGTTTGTGTCTGACGTTAAAGAAGCTGAACTCGTCGGCGCATCAGAAGCTGTTAATTAAAACAGGAGCAGGAGCAGCATACAGGAGCACTTTCATCCTGCTCCTATTAACTGCTCCTGCTCCTGTTAAGACCTTGGCTGGGGAGCCTAGCCTACGTCAATCTTGAAAAGTTTAATTTTGGAATTAAGAGTTGTAGCTTTAATTCCAAGAAGCCTTGCTGCCTTCGCCTGGTTTCCACCAGTTTCCGACAGCGCCATCTTAATCAGGTGAGTCTCGAACCGCTGTACTTCGTCGTAAAAATCGATTCCACTGACAATGTCCAACGGCTTGAGTCTAGTAGCTTCCTCAGTGAAAGCCTTGTCACGTGCCAGTGTCTCTGCCTCCGACAACAGTGCATCAGCCAGATCAACAACGCGCTGGATGCGGTCGCGATCGGGTCGCTCAGCGAGTTTCAAACGCACAGTTCTATCAGGCAGTGAGCTGGGCACACCGGTATTTCTCACGTTATCGGTTTCCATCAAAGCTGCTTGATCGACGTTCATTAAATACTCCCCTTTCGGAACTGGACCTCTTACTACCAAAACACCAGCCTCCAAAAATCCGTGGCAATTATTTTTTTTCACTAAAAACAAATATAGGCCCTATCGGACTTAATAGGACCTATACGATCTATATCTGATTCTGTTTGGTGCGGATGAGAGGACTTGAACCTCCACGATGTCACCATCACAGGCTTCTGAGACCTGCGCGTCTGCCAGTTCCGCCACATCCGCAAGATGCCGGGTAGGTCATTATGCGAATGCATCTGGAGGGTGTCAAGAATGCCCCATACACCGCAGGAGCACTATACAGGAGCAGGAGCAGAAAACAGGAGCAGGCGAAAAGCTCCTGCTCCTGT
>DATEWS010000116.1:0-2281 GCA_035257785.1 Pyrinomonadaceae bacterium | reverse complement strand
TTATCGGCGAGATAACGATTGACCGCGGAGATCGTCGCGACGAGCGAATTGTGCGACGCCGATTGGGCGTGAATTGCCGCGTGCAATGAAGACATCAGCAGCGCCGCCGCCGTTCCCTTGCCCGAAACATCACCGAGCGCGATCACCAAACGTCCATCTTCACGCTCAATAAAGTCGTAGTAATCGCCGCCGATCTCGTAACACGGAAAACTGATGCCCTGAAGTTCATAACCATTCACATGCGGCGGCGCCGTCGGTTGGAAACGCTGCTGAATCTCGCTGGCGAGTTGGAGTTCGCGTTCCAAACGCTCGCGCTCGAGACGCGCTTCGATGAGTCGTGCATTCTCGACGCGTATCGCAGCGACGGAAGCGAGCGTAGTCAAAACCTTCAAGTGGTCTTCAGTGAAACGACCTTCAGCGATCGGCGAATCGGCGTAAATGATGCCGAACACTTTGTCCGTGACACCGAGCGGCACCGCCAGCACGGCTCGCACGCCCTGCAACACCATCGTCCCACTCGCAAAGCGCGGGTCGTGTTGCGCATCGGAGGTCAGCACTGACTTGCCGCGAATCACGACTTCGTCGAGCACATTGCGAGAAACGCGAATCTCACCAACTTCACCAACACGATCGCGCAGGCGCGCCACCGCGACTCGCAGCTCTTCACTGCCCTCATCGCGCATCATGATCACGCAGCGATCCGCGGGCACTGCTTCAAACACAAGCGACACAATCTGTTCGAGTGTTTCGTTCAACGTCGCCGAAGCGAGCAGTGTGATTCCCACCTTGCTGATCAACGCGAGCAGATCACCCTGCTTCGCTTTCGGAGTTACGGTCGTGACCGCAGACGCGATCTCTTCGGGCTTCGTGCGTGCGCCTTCGATCGCTTCGAGCAAACCGGATGTAGTTCGATCGCCGGAGGCCAGCGCGATTGTCGCTTCGGGTAGCGACTCCGACGAGTTGTCGGTGATCATCGTCGCGCCCATGCCGGAGTTGAACGTACCGTCGTCGAAGATGATCTCTGTTTCGCCAATCTGAATGCGACCACCCGCAGTCAGATGAATCACTCCATCGACAGTCGAGCCGTTGTAAAGCGTGCCGTTTGCCGAACCGAGATCCTGAAGCACGTACTCGTCGCCCTCGCGCCGCACCTCGGCATGAACGCGCGACGCAAACGGATCGGGAATACACAGATCGTTCCGAGCGGAACGGCCGATAGTTATACGTAGCCGGCCGAGTGGAAAATGGTCGGCATTGCGGTCGGGGTATTTAACTATTAACTCAGACATTTTTCAGCAGACTGTTCGGCGGCGACGCGGAGCATCAACTAGATAGAACCCTCACGAACGACAATAGTGCCCGCTATCATATCGTGCAAACCTCTGCCATGCACGGACACTGCGGCGATTAAGAAACCCAGACCCAGGAGAGCAAATGAGAGCGGATAACCGATGAAGTGACGTAAAAACGCGCGTCCGATACCTACACCAGCACCGTCATTTCGTTCGATTCGCAATCCTGTCGCCCACTTCCCAAGCGTGAAACCTGTGAGGCCGGGAATCACACCGAGGTTGAGAATCGCCATGAAGATCGCGAGCAGGATTCCCGCAGTTTCAGCGGAGTTACCTGCCGCACGCCCGCCGCCACCGAGCATACGCGAGATGAGCGTGCCGAGAACGACGAGTGAAACGAGTGCGATGTAGTCGATTAGCAGAGCACCGCAGCGAAGCGGGAAAGGGGCTCTGAGACGTTGACCGCCATGCCTGGCGGTGCGGCTTCTTGCCTGGGAGCGCGGCAAACCTTGGGCAGATGTCATTAGAAAAAATAGGTCCTATAGGTCCAATAGGACCTATTCACTTAACCAACCAAAAAGTGGAGCGTTGTTTCGCCCACGCGCAATTTGTCGCCACTGTCGAGTACGCGTGGTTGTCGCGGCGCGAGTCGCACCGAATCATTGATCACGGTGCCATTCACCGATCCGAGATCCTCAACCAGGAAGGTCTCGCCTTCGAGCCAGATGCGCGCGTGACGTCGAGAAACTTTTGTCTCCGGATCGAATCGTGAAAGATCGATCTCGGGAAAGATATTCGAATGCGGATCTGTGCGTCCGAGCAAGTTGCTGTCCTTCTGAAGAATGAACGACGCATCGAGTTCAGTCGTTCCCGTCACAACGAGTTTCGCCGTCGGTCTGACGGTGTGCAACAACGCACTCGAACCGACTGCCGCCAACGGCTGGCGCGCGCCACAGTGCGCACAGAAAACGTCGTCAGCCGCGATGCGG
>DATEWS010000115.1:0-8594 GCA_035257785.1 Pyrinomonadaceae bacterium | reverse complement strand
ACCAGCCGATCCTTCGAGGTGTACTTGTTTTTGATCAGCGTCTCCGCGCAGGCGATGAAATCAGTGAACGTATTCATCTTCTTCATCATCCTGCCGGCCTGGCGCCACTCCTCGCCTAACTCACCGCCTCCGCGGATATGTCCGATCGCAAAGATAACGCCGCGATCGAGCAGGCTGAGACGACTCGACGAAAACGTCGGCGGAATCGATATGCCATATGAACCGTACCCGTAGAGCAGCAGCGGCGCGCTGCCGTCAAGCTTTACTCCGTTGCGATACACGATCGATATCGGAATCTTCGTCCCGTCTGCGGCCGTCGCGAACACTCGCTCTGATTTGTAGTTCGCGCGAGCGAATCCGCCGGGTACTTCAGTCTCTTTGAGCAACGTCGTCTTCCCGGTGTTCATATCGTAGTCAAAGACCGAGTAAGGCGTGACAAGCGAGTTGTAGCCGAATCTGACCACCGAAGTGTTGAATTCACGATTGCTGGTCAGTCCTACCGAGTAAACGGGCTCGGGAAACTTGATGCGATTTCGCTTGTTCGTTTTGAAGTTGAGGACTTCGAGTTGTTGCAGACCATTTTCCCACTCCGACAGCACTGCGTGATCCGCGAAAAGACTGACCGCTTCGACCTTCACTTCCGGCCGGTGCGCGACAAACTCTTTCCAGTTCTTCTCCGATGGATCGTTTACCGGAGCAGTAACAACGCGAAAATTCTTCGCGCCCTTGTTGGTGCGAATGTAGAAGAGATCGTTGCGGAAATCGACGTCATACTCGTGCTCCGGCTGACGCGGGATAATCACTTTCAACGTCCCGTTCGGATCGTTAGCGCGAATATAACGAAATTCAGTCGAGGTTTTGCTCTCGGCTCCGACAAAGATCACTGCCTTATCGAGTGAGCGACCGACGCCGATATCAAACAGTTCGTCCTTCTCTTCATAAATCAGATCTGACTTGTCCGCGCCGAGCACGTGACGGAAAAACTTGTCACTGCGTTTGGTCACAGCGTCTTCAGTGACGTAGAAAAACGTCTTGTTGTCGTTGGCCCAGGCGATACCATTAACGCGCTCGATGCGCTCGGGAAACAGTTGGCCCGTTCGCAAATCTTTTACTTGCAGCGTGTACTGGCGATAACCGGTGTTGTCAGTGCTGTAAGCAAGCAGGTTTCCGTCGTCGCTCGGAACGAACGTGCCGATGCTCATGAACTTCTGTCCCTTGGCCAGTTCATTCTCATCGAGCACGACCTCTTCCTGCGCTTCGAGACCGCCTTTCTTGCGGCAGAAAATCGGATACTGTTTACCTTCCTCGGTGCGCGTGTAGTAGAAGTAATTTCCCCAGCGATAGGGAACGTTAGTATCAGTCTGCTTAATATGACTGAGCATTTCGTTGTAGAGCTTCTCTTGAAGCGCCGCGGTAGGTTTCATCACCGAGGTGGTGTACTCATCTTCAGCTTTGAGATGGGCCATCACTTCGGGATTTGTTTTTTCACGCAGCCAGAAGAAGTCGTCAACGAGAGTAGTGCCGTGAATGTTTGTAGTCTTTGGTTTCTTTTCAGCCATGGGTGGTTGAGGCGTGCCGGCTCCTCCATTTGATTGTGCTATGACTTTGCTGCTAATCGAAAGAACAAAACAGAGCAACAGCAGAAAAGACATACGGGAGTAGATTTTCATGGAGCACCTTCCTGGGTAAGAACACGAGTCAAAAAAATCAGGGGAGACACAACCTTTACGTAAAACTGCCGGCGCACGGCCGGCTAATCGTGAACGGTTCAACCTTTGGGGGGATTTCCCCAACCTGAGCCCACGTATTTGCCGTCCTGCACAATGCACGGCACGGTCGGATCGCCGCCGGAGTACTTGAACATTTCGGCCCGGTGGGCTTTGTCGTTCTGGGCGTCATAGTCGAGAAACTTAATGCCTTTCGAGATGTAAAATTCGCGCGCCTGCTGGCAATAAGGACAGCCCGGCTTCGTGTAAATAACAAGAGACAATTCAATAACCCCCACATCGATCTGTTGTACAAATTTGAGCAGGGAGCGATTATACTGCCGCTGCCTATGAGTGAACAAAGTGCGGATCTGCTCGATCCTTACGAGAAGCTGATAAGCCTTGAGATAGTTGGCAAGGAAGTCAGCGTACCGGAGAAGAATCGGCTGCTGCGTTGTTTCCAATACCTATCGATCAACACCATCTCGTACGGCGACTTTTGCTGGAACGGCGAGTGCACCAATTGCCAGGTCTGGTATCACCTGAAAGGGCAGAACGAGTTGAGCGACAGACCCGCGCTGTCGTGCCGGCTCGAGTGTGAAGAAGGAATGGTGATCACTCGTTTAAGCCGATTTATCGAACTCGAAGGAATTACTAAATAAATCCGCGTTTATCTGCGTAATCTGCGGCTAATATTTCGGCACGCTCGGATCTACTTCATTCGACCAGCCAATAATCCCGCCTTTCAGATTGATCAGTTTGCCCTGGTATCCGGAGCGCTGGAGCGCGTCGATCGCGCGGGCGCTGCGCCCGCCCATTTTGCAGTGCACCACTGTTTCGCGGTTTGGATCGATCTCGTTCATGCGGGTCAACACCTGCGCCAGCGGGATGTGTTTTGAGTTCGGTATGCGTCCAATCGCGACTTCATTGTCCTCGCGCACGTCAATGATCTGAATGTCGTCGCCGTTGTCGAGGCGTTGTTTGAGTTCGGTTGCGGTTATCTCTTCCATCGATTATTCCCCACGTTTGAATATCAGCGGCTTTGAGCCGGGACACACGTTACACTACACTTTGACAAAAAACGAAAGGCGCGCGCATGAGATTCGAGTTCTACACTGAAGCACTCGCAAACGTTCCCAAGCTGTCGGTAGATGGAACCGTTGACAACAGCATTCACTTTTCGCACTGGCAGGGAAACACAACGCCCGCGCAGGTGAAGGCTGACACGTCAACGGAGATCGCGCTCAATCTCGTTGCTTCACCAAATCGAGCCGAGCTGACGAACGGGATCGAGTTAGTAACCAACAATCACTTCGACACTGACGGCGTGTTGTCAGTTTGGACAGTGCTGAACGGCGAGCGCGCGTTGGCGTATCGCGATCTGCTGGTTTCTGCTGCTGAAGCGGGGGATTTTTCGGAGTACTCCAGTGACGATGGCGTGCGCGTCAGCATCGCGATACAGGGTTCGGACCAGGCGAGTCCAAATAACGACGATGGTTCGCCGTTGGCGCGATTGCTCGCCGGCGAAGAAATCGAAGACGATGCACGTGCGTATGAGCTCGTCTTGCCTGAAGTCGAGCGTTTGCTGACGAATATCAACCACTATGAATCGCTGTGGCGTGAAGGTTGGGACCGCGTGGTTACTGCGATTGAGAGCTTTGAGCGCGGCGAATCGCAAGTGAATGAGTATGCGGAGATCTCGTTGATCACGCTCGCGCCGGCGCTTTTCGACGGCACCGGTTTTAGTCCAACCAGACACGCTGCGCCTTACACGGCGATCTCGAAATACGCGCACGGCGAATTTTTTGTAGTTGCTATCCCTGCTGACTCAGGCTGGTTTTATCGACTGGATTACCCTTACTACTCCTGGGCCGAAACAGTCGTGCGCCCACGCATAAAGCATCGTGATCTGAGCGGCGCGTTGGAGTTGCTGAATGAGAAGGAAGGCAATCGTGAGGGACGCTGGCAGATGGATGATCGCGAAATGACGTCTGCGGTTAAGTTTCTTGGCAGTAACCGAACGCTGGCAGCTTCACGTCTCGAACCGCAGGACGTGGTCGAAGCGTTGCAGAATTCGTTTCAGTTGGCAGCCGCTGGTTGAGTAGAAGAATGCACGACGTAATCATCATCGGCGCTGGACCAGCAGGGATATCGACGGCGTTCTGGTGTGATGAGCTGGGCCTCGACACGCTTGTGCTCGAACAGGCCGAACAAATCGGCGGCCAACTGCATCGCGTCTACAATCCGATCGAAAACTACCTCGGCATCAAGGCTCGCAACGGCGACGAATTCATTGAGGTCCTCGCTGGTCACATTGAGTCAGCAGAGTTTGATCTCTGGACACAAACTGCGATCACGTCGGTTGATTTAAAAGCCAAACGTGTTTCGTTAGCGAGTGGTGAAACTCTGCAGTCGATCGCGATTGTAATTGCGAGTGGCGTGAGCCCGCGCGAGTTGGGCGTGCCGGGTGAGAAAGAGTTTGTTGGCAAGGGGATCATGGAGTCCGGCACTCGCGACCGGAAGCTCTTCGCCGGTCGTGACGTGTGCGTTGTCGGAGGTGGCGATGCGGCAGTTGAGAACGCTTTGCTGTTGGCGGAAGTTTGTCCGACAGTGACGCTGGTCCATCGCGGCAAGAGACTACGCGCGAGGCGCGAGTTCAGAGAACGTTTGCAGTCAACGCACTGCATCACGGTTTTCACCGAATCCGTTTTGACGCGTATTATGGGCGATGAAACCGTGCAGGCAGTTGAGATTCAGCGCAAAGTCGGCCTGAAGCCGTTTCAAGTTGCGGTGCGCGGCGTGCTCATCCGCATCGGTGTCGAGCCGAACACGAAGTTGTTCCGAGAACAGCTTGAAACGGACGATAAGGGTTTTATTGAAGTGAACAGCGCGCAGGAAACGAATGTGCCGATGGTTTTTGCGGTGGGCGACGTTTCGAATCCACGCGCGCCGACGATCAGCGGTGCTACCGGCGCCGGGGCAACGGCGGCGAAAGTGATTGCCGCTCGATTGAATGCAGGCCAATGACGGAATTTGAAACGGCATATCTGGACGCTCACGTCGCCGCGTACCCAATCGAGTACATCGCGGGCATCGATCTTTACAACGCGGGCGAGTTTCACGCCGCGCACGACGCGTGGGAAGACCGTTGGATGGGCGAAGTTGGACCACAGGAAAAACTGTTCCTCCAGGCAATGATCCAATCCGCAGTCGCGTTTCATCATCTCGATATCGGTCGTCCCGGCGCAGCGCGTCAGATGTATCTGCGCGCGAAGGAGAAGTTTGCACGTTTGGGTATGCGCGTGTTTATGTCGTTGGACCTGGATGAATACCAGGCTCAGCTCGACACCGCTCTCTCGTGGTTATTGAATGCAGCCGATCCGAGAGAGTTGACGCCACCTGAGATCACCGTGCCGAAGATTAAACTGCTGGCGACGATCGATGAGTTTGATTAGAACATGAACTTCACGCGGTTAATTCTGCTCGCTTGTTGGTTTGGCGCGGCGCTTTTCTTCGGCGCAGTGGTCGCTCCGGCTGCGTTTGGCGTTTTAAGGACGTTCGGTCTGTCGAACGCAAATGAAATTGCAGGATCGATCGTGACCCGCTCGCTGTCAGTCATCAACGTCGCGGGCCTTCTGATCGCGTTGCTGCTGTTGCTGAGTTTACTGCTGTGGCGCAACTACGCCGGTCGCGTAAGTTTCATCGTCGAGTGTGTCTGTCTTGTTTTGATCGCAGTCGCCACGGGTGTCGGCCATTGGGTGATTGCGGCGCGAATGCGAGCTTTGCGCGCGGCGATGGTCCTTCCAATCGATCAGATTGCGGCTGACGATCCGCGACGCATCGCGTTTGGCGCCTTGCACGGTTATTCGGTTAATGCGCTCGGCCTTGCTATGATTGCCGCGCTCGTCGCGCTGGTCCTGATGGCCCGCAACCTGCGCAACTGAATCTCAGGATGGTAAACGTTCGTGGAAATTATTGAAGACATTGAAGGTTGGCGACGACGATTTGCTGACTGGAAACCGGCGGCTGGTGACAATCTTTCAGATTATCCTTTTGTGAAGAACCGCCGCGCGCCGTTTATGCCCGCGCGCCGCGCGTTGCCGATGCTGAACCTCGCGTTGATCTCGTCGGCCGGCGCGTACATCGACGGCACACCTGCATTTGATACCAGTTCTGCAAACGGTGATTTGACGTTTCGAGAGATTCCGATCGAAGTAGAACAATCTGACTTGCGATTCGCGGCGCGTGGTTACGATCCCGCGGCCGTGCAGGAAGACGTAAACTCGCAACTGCCGATCGAACGTCTGCTTGAGTTTGAGCAAAACGGAATCATCGGACAGTTGAATCCGGTGTACTGGAGTTTCGCCGGCTTTATTCCTGACGCAACGAAGCTCGTTGAAGAGTTAATTCCAAAGTTACTCGAAAGAATCCGACGTTATGAAGTCCAGGCAGCGTTGCTCGTGCCTGCGTCAGTGTTGTGCCATCAGTCGATTGGTTTGGTTGCGCGCGCTCTCGAGCTCGAAGGTATGCCGACGATGACGCTCGCTGTCGTTAAGAATGTTGTTGAGTCAGTGCGTCCGCCGCGAGTTGCGCTTTACGACGGCGTGCCGGGTTCGGTAAGTGGGTTGCCAAATTTTCCCGAACATCAACGCCGCATACTCGACGAAGCGCTGCGTCTGATTGAACCGATGGACCAGGCGGGTGTTCGAAAGCTTGTAGTTGCTTTGGAGACAGCAGTCCAAAAATCGCGCGGCGAACGCTAACCTTTAATGTCCCTCAAAAAACGCGTTGGACTCAGTGTTGCGGCGATCCTCTTCGCCGGACTTGCTTATCTTCTGCTCGCGCCAGTACCTATCAACCCGAGTGCCTGGACTCCTCCACCCGCGCCAACTCTGACCGGACAGTATCAACAGAACAACCGCCTTGCTCTAGTACAAAAGCTTCCGCTCGGAGACGGCCACAAACCCGAGGATGTTGCGCTCGATGCGGACGGGAAGATTTACGCCGGATTTGAGGATGGTCGCATCGTCGTGCTCCAACCCGACGGCACGCAGCCGCGCGTCTTCGCAAATACCGGCGGACGCCCGCTCGGCTTAGTGTTCGATCGCGGCGGAGAGCTGATAGTTGCGGACGCGATTAAAGGGTTGGTGTCGGTGAACAAATCCGGCGAGGTGAAGGTTCTGGCGGCGGAAGCTGACGGCGTTAAATTTGGCTGCCTCAACGATCTGGATGTTGGAGCTGACGGGACGATCTACTTTACTGAAGCGTCGAACAAGTTTCCGATGTCGCAGTTTACGAATGATCTACTCGAGCACCAGCCCAACGGTCGCTTGCTCGCTCTCGATCCGCAAACTCAAAAACCGCGCACTCTATTGCGAGACATTTACTTCGCGAACGGAGTCGCGGTCAGTCCGGATCAATCGTTTGTGTTGGTGGCCGAGACTGGGAAATATCGCGTTCGACGCGTGTGGTTAAAGGGACCAAAGTTCGGCCGGGACGATATCTTCATCGACAACCTTCCGGGTTTTCCGGACGGCATCTCTTCGAACGGCCGCGATCGTTTCTGGCTCGCGCTCGTGACGCCTCGTCAAGCCCTCTTCGACGGTACGCTGCTTCCGCATCCATTCTTGCGTAAGGTCGTCGCCCGTCTCCCCAAATTCCTGCAGCCCGCCCCGAAGCGCTACTCATTCGTCCTTGGTTTGGACCAGAGCGGCCGCGTCATCGAAAACCTCCAAAACGGCGCCGAAGACTGCTACGCCGAAATCTCCAACGTCGTCGAACACAACAACACGCTCTACTTCGGCAGCATCGGCGAAAACACAGTCGGCCGCTTCCCGCTTCGCTAGACCCGCGCAAAGCCCAATCGCCAAAATGCTGTGAGCCATGAAAGACCTTGAGGCAGTGAAAGATCGGTAAGTAAATGGCACTAGCCCGTTGGGCCCGTTCCAGCTGGTGTTGTTTGACCTTGAAATTGACTAGGATTAGCCAACGGTTCGCCCAACACCGTTTCAAGAATTAGTTGAGCAATCGCCTGTCCTGCATACAGAGTTACGCCAGCATTACCTAAATTGATCATTTCCAGGGTTAGCGTTCCATCAAAGTCGGCGTGTACGGTGGGGGCGGTAAAGTGAACTAGCAATCCGCATCTAGCAAAGGAGCTTTTCCCTTCGATTCTTGCCGCAAGCGTCTGATTTCCTTTAATCGGCAGATGAATCCTTTCTTGAGTACGCCCCAGCACAAAGAGATAGGGTTGTAATACGTACCCTGTCGACGGTATCTCTAAGTGTTCGCTATTTCTTGCAAGGAAAGTCGCGATGCCACCCTGACTTAGATCGTAATTAAATGCGCCCTTCTTCGGTACAGAAAGCGAACTGCTTAGATGTAGATTGACCGCCGTGGTGTCATAGGGACAATCCGGAGATCGAGGATCGCGAGGTTGAGGATCGGGAGTAATTATTAAGCGACCTTCATCTATCGCCTTTTGGATTTCTACGTTGCTTAGGATCATTCATTTACGAGATTTTTTTGAGGCACTCGGACGTTTTGAGATGGAATCTCGAACGGTTGGGCGGGGAGACGTACGAGAACTCCGCTTCCGTTACCGTCGTGAAGTTTCAGTACACGCATTAAATTTTCACTTGGCCTAACCTTGTCTGCTGGCGCAAAGAGTGAGATTGTTCCGTTTGAGACTGTATCCATTTCAACAGCGAACTCACCCGGCAACATACCTTGCTCAATTGTCGTGCATTTTAACCACGCATTTATTTCCGCACTCATTTCTAACTTCCTTTCTCGTTAACTTGTATGCCAGGCCGTAATTGCGGGTTGTACACCACAACTTTATTTTTAGTGCCTAAAAATAAGAATGAACACCCTGCAATTTAAAGA
>DATEWS010000114.1:0-4272 GCA_035257785.1 Pyrinomonadaceae bacterium | reverse complement strand
CCGCTTCAGCCGCTGCGGCCTGGTCGGCGCAGTAAACGATGCCGATCGCATCACCGGCGTGAACGTGGTCGCCTAATTTCAACTCGGAAGTAAACCCAACTGTGGGATCCACTGTGTCTTCGATGCGCACGCGCCCGCCGCCGATTGCCGCGATCGCGTGACCAATCTCCGTGGTGTCAACTTTGGTGATGAAGCCTGAGCGCGGGGATTCTACCTTAACGGTTTCGCTTACCAAAGGCAGAAAATCACGAGGCGCGTCGCAAACACGCGGATCGCCGCCCTGTGCCGCGATGTTGCTTTGCAGACACTCGAGCGCGCGGCCCGATGCAACAACTTTTTCCAAACGCTCGCGCGCGGCCTCGATCGTCTGGTCCACGTTTGCCAGCACGAGCATGTGCGCCGAGAGTTCGAGTGACAAATCGAGCACCGGTTGCGCCGCTTCATTCGCTTCACGACGCAGGAGATTAATGCACTCGAGAACCTCGAGAGAATTTCCAACCGCTGCGCCGAGCGGTTGATTCATGTCCGTTAGCAGCGCACGCGTCTTGATGCCACACGAGTTTCCAGTGCTCACGAGCGCGTGGGCCAACGCTTTTGCACGTGCCTCTTCGCGCATGAACGCGCCGTTGCCGACTTTTACGTCGATGATCATCGCATCGAGACCAGCCGCGCCTTTCTTCGAGATGATCGAAGCCACGATTAACGGTATCGCTTCGACTGTGGCAGTCGCATCGCGCAGCGCGTACATCTTCTTGTCGGCAGGTGCGAGCTCTGCAGTCTGTCCGGCCATCGCATAACCGACCTGGTCCAACACCTTTTTGAACTCAGTTGCGCTAAGGGCGACGCGATATCCGGGAATTGACTCAAGCTTGTCGAGTGTCCCACCCGTGTGACCGAGTCCACGACCTGAAATCATCGGCACACAAACCCCACACGCGGCGACGAGAGGTGCGATGATGATTGACGTCTTGTCACCTACGCCACCGGTCGAATGTTTGTCTGCTTTTGGTTTGGGGATGTCGGTGAAGTCGAGGATGTTGCCGGAGTTGAGCATGGCCTCGGTCAAAGCCTGCTGCTCGGCGTCGTTCATGCCGTTCAGGTAAATGGCCATGAGGAGAGCGCTGACCTGATAGTCGGCGATGCGGCCATTGGTAACACCCGCGATGAAGAACTCGATCTCTTCACGCGATAGACTCAGCCCGTCCCGCTTTTTTCTTATTACGTCCTGTGGTCTCAAGCTGCTTTCCTTAGTTGCTCTCCATCAGTACTACGGCCTGAGCAGTCACAGCTAACCCCTGCCCCACCGCATCGACTTCCTCGCCCGTCTTCGCCTTTATACTCACACAACCAGCATCGATACTAAGCACGCTCGCGATATTCGCGCGCATCGCATCGACGTAGGTCCTGAGTTTTGGCTTCTCGAGCAAGATTGTCGAATCAACGTTAACCACGTGGAGACTGCGTTCACGCGCCAACCACATTACCCGTGAAAGCAGTTCAAGACTATTTGCGCCACTCCACTGTGGATCTTTGTCGGGAAAATGAACTCCGATATCGCCTTCACAAAGCGCGCCGAGAATCGCATCCGCAATCGCATGCGAGAGCGCGTCAGCATCCGAATGACCATCGGCTCCGCGATCGAAAGCGATCCGCACACCGCCGAGCACAAGCTCGCGTCCTTCGACGAGCCGGTGCGTATCAGTCCCAATCCCAATCCGTAACATCTGCGTTAATCCGCGGCTAAAATCGCTTCCGCAATCGCAAGATCC
Organism: Pyrinomonadaceae bacterium; assembly: GCA_035257785.1. Taxonomy (GTDB): domain Bacteria; phylum Acidobacteriota; class Blastocatellia; order Pyrinomonadales; family Pyrinomonadaceae; genus PSRF01. The sequence goes on along the minus strand of DATEWS010000114.1, from coordinate 2,503 downwards.
TCGACGGTAGTGATTTTAATATTTCGCGCACTTCCCTCAACAATGCTCACGGGCCTGCCGAGTTGTTCGACGAGGGCGCTCTCGTCAGTCAATGACGGATCGTTTACGTCGGCATGTTTGTACGCTTCGAGCAACACTTCGTAACGAAAGCACTGCGGAGTCAACGCGCGGCGCAATAAACTTCGATCGAACGTTTTTACAACCTGACGCTCGTTAACTTGCTTGATCGTATCAGTCACCGGAGCGACAAGTATCGCAGCACCATCAGCTTTCGCTGCCGCGACCGTGCTGTATATCTCGTCAACTGTAACAAACGGCCGCACACCGTCGTGTACGGCAATGACCTCGGCGGTCGCCGCTCGGATCGCCATCAGACCACGCTTAACCGAGTCAGCGCGCGTCGCACCGCCAGCAACCACACGCGCCACTTTCCTGACACCAAATTTCCCTGCCAGCGAAAGGAAGCCCGCAGACTCCGCTGCGGGCAGGACCAAGATCACTTCATCAATACTGTCACACTCTTCAAATACTTTGAGCGTGTGAAAAATCACCGGCCGTCCTGCAAGTTGCAGAAACTGCTTCGGCCGATCGCTCGCCATCCGGGTGCCAGCGCCGGCGGCGGCAATAATCGCGATGTTCATGAAGAGAGATAGGAATTCGCAACAGGGCGGCAGCAGAAGCAGTTAGCAGGAGCAGTTCCTGCCCCTGATTGCTGCCCCTGCTTTTCAGCTCTCTGTGATCGGTTCGCTTTCCGAAATACGCACCGGCGCCGGAGTGTTGCGCGAGTCGCGTGCCTGGCGTCGCGAAGCGCCGTTCGTGCGATGGATGTCGCTGTGTCCGCCATTTTCCGCTTCTTCCCAGAGACGGCCGAAGATCATCTTGCCGGCAGTAGTTTGCAACACGCTGGTGACTGCAATGTCGGCGTTCTTGCCGATCAAACGGCGCGCATTGTCGACCACTACCATCGTGCCATCATCGAGATAGGCCACGCCCTGATTGTATTCCTTGCCTTCCTTCAGGATGAAAACCCGCATCGCCTCGCCTGGGAGTACGACTGGCTTGAGCGCATTCGCCAACTCATTAATATTGAGCACGCTGACTCCGCGCAACTGGGAGACTTTGTTTAAGTTGAAATCGTTCGTGACGATCACGGCGTCAAGCTGTTTACCAAGTTCGATCAACTTCAGATCAACTTCGCGCACTGACGGAAAGTCAGTTTCTACGATTTGAATGTCAAGCGAGCTGTTGTTCTGAAGCCGGTTCAGCATGTCCAGGCCGCGCCGCCCGCGTTGGCGTTTTGATGAATCAGGCGAATCGGCGACCTGCTGCAACTCCCGCAGGATGAACTGCGGAATGATCAGTGAACCTGTCAGGAATCCGGTTTCGGCAACGTCCGCGATGCGACCGTCGATGATGACTGAGGTATCGAGAATTTTTAGATCGCGTCGCGCAACTTTGTCACTGAAAATGCCGCCGAGGGCTGACAGATCGAGATAGTCGCCCTTGGCGGCGCCCACCATCAATCCGACATAAGCCATGAAGAACGTAAGCGCGAGCGTCAGGAACGTCTTCATCTTGGGATCGAGGGCGTCTGATTCCTGGCGGCTGATCAACGAACCAATCAGATACGCGCCGATGATTCCCAGGATTGAACCGACTGCTGCGCCAATGAGAGTCTTGAGCGTGGCCCTGCGGATCCGCATCTCGAAAACGATGATGCAGAGCGCAATCAAAAAACCGGCGCCGGCCGAAATCCGCGGATCATCGCCCGCTGGTTTTAACTTGTAACCCGCGATGACCAGAACTGCCGTAAATATAAGCCTTATTAAGATGACATCGGCCCGCATGACAAAAGGCATACTATCACGGCGCTATCGGCAGCGTCACGGAAATCCTTGGCAATTAAGACGTTTTAGAGCTTAAATAAGGCATGCGAAAAGTAGCCCTGGTGAGTTTGATCGTCGCTATTGGTGTCTTCAATAGTGCCTTTCAGAAGAGCTCGTTGAAGTTCACAGTGCCGCCCGGCTGGGTCGACGAAGAAAGAACGTCCAGCATGCGGGTCGCGCAATATCGTTTGCCAAAAGCGGACGGTGACACTGAAGACGCTTCCGTCGTGCTTTATTACTTCGGACAGAACCAGGGTGGTTCGGTGGCGGCAAATATCGAACGCTGGGTGGGCCAGATGAAACAGGCCGACGGCGATGCTTCCAAAAAGGAGAATTTGGAAGTTAATGGGTTGAAGGTTGCGACGGTCGATGTTGCGGGAACATATGTCGCCGAGACCGCGCCCGGCAGCGGCACGTTCCTCAACAAGCCGGGTTACCGGCTGCGCGCGGCGGTCGTGGAGACGCCAAACGGATCTTATTACGTGAAGCTAGTCGGACCTGAGAAGACGGTGGCGCAATGGAACGAGTCGTTCCTGAGCTATATCAAGTCGTTCGAATTTAAGTAAATTTCTCACGCAGCGGCGCAACGACGCAGCGGGAAGATAGAAAAGAACTTT
>DATEWS010000113.1:0-9781 GCA_035257785.1 Pyrinomonadaceae bacterium | reverse complement strand
GGCGGTTCCCGGCCAGGCAGTGAAGCCGCCCGATCCGGGAGGAACTCCACCGGGCACCGTGGTAATCGCACTCGAGCAGAGTTTTGTAGATGCGGTGATGGCGACGACGTTCTCAGGATTGGGAACGCCGACGTTCCACCTGGGCCAGAATCGCGACAACGGCGAACGCATCGAACAAGCACTCTTTCAGGGTGGCTGCACCAATGAGATCACACTCCTGCCTGAAGGTAGTGGCGCGAAGACTGGCGTGCAGTTTCGTAACGGTACTATCAACGCACCGATGGCGTTCACCGGAAATTACAACCTCGGCGGATGTATTCAGTTCAAAGGCTGGGCACAGACGAGCATCAAGTTACAGTTCGATCAGGAAAAGCAGACTGTTTTTGGATACGTGAATGTTGAAGGCGTGAATCTCGAAGGCGTCAATCCGATTGCGAACAACTTTGTCACCGTGTTTGTACAGGGCGCGATCAATCAGAAAGTGAATCCACTCGTGTTGGTGAGTGAGCCGCAGCTATCGTTGATGATTCCGGTGAAGGCGAGTAATGGTGCTGTGAAAGCCCGTGCGAAGGACGTGCGCGCCGAGATTCTCGATGGTTCGTTAAAGCTTTATTTAACTTACGAATTTAGTGGCGTGAAGGGACAGACTTAACCACAGATTACACAGATTGATTACGGATTTAATCCGTTTTCATCCGCGTTATCTGTGTTACCTTTTCCTGCAAGCAATCTTTGGCGCTCGAAATGTGCGGTGATCTCCTCCGCGGTCTTGCGTCCGACGAAAGGGATCAATTCGTTTACACCCGCGCGCGAGATTCGTTGAATCGATCCGAAGTGACGTAACAGTCGTCCTTTTCTCTTATCACCAACACCAGGAATAGCCGTGAGCTCGGATGTAAAGTCGCGCAGCTCACGGCGCTTGCGATGATAAGTCACTGCAAACCGGTGCGTCTCATCGCGCACCATTTGCAAGAGGCGAAGTATCAACGAATGTGAGTCGAGATAGACGGGCATGTCTTCACGGCCCTTCATCAACAGGTAAGCGACGTCATTGTGACGCTGCGGCGGCTTAACGATGCCGACCATCGGAATCGCTTCGAGCCCGAGTTCACTCATCGCACTCGCAGCCGCGTTTAGTTGCGCTTTACCACCATCGATCATGATGAGATCGGGCAACGGTTTTCCTTCTTCAAGCAAACGACGATAACGACGAGTCACCACTTCGTGCATCGACGCCACATCGTTCGCGCCTTCGACGCTTCTGATCCTGAACTTGCGATACTCGGAACGATTCATCTTGCCGTTGTCGCAAACGACCATGCCGGCGACGTTCTCCGCGCCCTGAATGTGCGAGATGTCAAACGACTCGATGCGTGCCGGAAAATGCGGCAATTCCAGCGTCTCCTGTAACTCTTCGAGCACGCGTTTCATGTCAGGCTTCAGGATGCGGAAGCGTTGCTCAAAAGCGAGCTTCGCATTCTTATCGACGAGATCGATCATGTCGCGCTTCTCACCGCGCTGCGGATCGAAGATCTTCACGCGGCGGCCTTTGCGTTTCGTGAGGGCTTTCTCCAGCAGTTCGCGATCCGTGAAATCAACCGGCACGTAGATCTCACGCGGCACGTAGTCTGAAGCGTAGTACTGCGACAACACGTCGCTCAAAAACTCAGCCGGATCAAACTCGTCTTCAGGCAAGTCTTCCCAGAAAAACTCACGGCGCCCGACGATGTTGCCTTCGCGCATCGTGAAGAGTTGCAGCGCTAGTCGTTGTCCTTCGCGGTAGTAGCCGAAGATGTCGATGTCGCTTTCGGAAGTGGTCGCCATCTTTTGTTGTTCCGAAAGACGGATAACTGTCTTGCGCAAGTCGCGATACTTCGCTGCGAGCTCGTAGTGTGTCGCGTCCGATGCTTCAAACATGCGACCTTCGAGCTCATCGGCGAGTTCTTTATTTCGTCCTTCGAGTAACAACCTGACGTCGCGCACCGCTTCCTGATACTGTTCCGGCGTACACAATCCCTTGACGCACGGACCAAGGCAGCGTTTGATGTGATACTCGAGACACGGGCGCGGCGCTTTGCCGTCGATCTCGATATCGCAAGTGCGCAATTGAAACGTGCGATTGATCAGATCGATGGTCCTGCGCGCAAGACTCGCAGGTAGAAACGGTCCGAAATAGAGGGCGCCGTCGCGTTGAATGCGGCGCGTGATGACGACTTTCGGAAACGGTTCGTTGATCGTGAGCTTCAGGTGTGGATACGACTTGTCGTCCTGAAGTTTGATGTTGTAGCGCGGCTTGTGCTGTTTGACGAGCGACGCTTCGAGAATTAGAGCTTCGACTTCGTTGTCGGTGACGATGAATTCAAGGTCGGCAATCTGGCCCACGAGCGCATCGGTCTTACGATCAAACGGGCGGGCGCGAAAGTAGGAGCGCACGCGGCTGCGCAGGTTCTTCGCCTTGCCGACATAGATCACCTTTCCCGCCGCATCTTTGTGGAGATAGACGCCGGACGAAGTCGGAATTTCCTTGAGTTTTTCCTCAATCGACACGATCTTTAGATGCTATTTTAGCTGAGACAAATGCATTTTCCACTTAGGCTTCCCGCAAACAAACCGTTTGACGCCGCCGGCTTCGGACTAAACGCCGTAGATCACCTGATCGTCGTGCCTGAGTATCCGGCGTTTGACACCAAGATGCGTCTGCTTCAACACAAGCAGTCAGCAGGCGGGCAAACGGCGAGCGCGATGGTCGCGTTGCGGCGCCTCGGACTGAAGACAGCTTACGCTGGACGTTTCGGCTCTGACGCGGAAGGGCAGTTTGGATTTCAGACGTTGAAGAATGACGGCGTCAACGTCGAGTTTGCCGAAGTAATTGAAGGAGCACAAAACCAGATCGCGTTTATCACGATCGACGCGCGCAGCGGCGAGCGCACGATCGTTTGGGATCGCGACGATAGGCTCGCTTATAAACGCGAAGAAGCGCCGGTTGAGTTTGGACCATTAGGACGGGTGTTGCACCTCGATGCCCACGATCCGCCCGCGTGTGTGCGCGTCGCGCAAGCCGCGCGCGAGACCGGAGCAATCATTTCGGCTGATATCGACAACGTCTACGAGGGTCTGCCCGAGTTACTTCCGTTAATCGACATAATGATCGGATCGAAAGAGTTTGCCGGACGCGTGACAGGAATTGCGGACCCCCGCACGGCCATCGTGGAATTGAAGGCGCGCTACGGTTGCACGATAACCGGGATGACAGTCGGCGCCGCAGGCGCCGTCGTCTACATCGACGGAACTTTCATCGAATCACGCGGCTTCGCAGCACCCGGCGGTTGTCGCGACACCACCGGCGCCGGCGACGCATTTCACGGCGGCTTTCTCTACGGCTTTCTTATCGGCGAAGATCTCGAAACGAGTTTGAAATTGGGCAACGCCGTCGCCGCCATCAAATGCAGCGCCCTCGGCGCGCGCACGGCTCTGCCAACCAAATCCGAACTCGAAGAGTTTTTAAATAATCCGTGTTAATCTGTGTCATCCGCGGCTAAACCTCTGAGGCAAACATGAAAATCCTGTTACTTGCGGCGAGTGTTCTACTCCTTACGCTGACAACTGCACCACGACCGACCCAATCCGCTGCCGATATCGTCTTCAAGAACGGCAACGTCTACACCGCCAACGACAAAGCGCCGCGCGCGCAGGCGATCGCAGTCAAAGGCGACCGCATCGTTTTCGTCGGTTCAAACGAAGCGGCGCAGAAGTTTGTCGGCACGAGCACGCGCGTCGTTGATCTCAAGGGCAACACGGTCCTGCCCGGATTCACTGATTCACACCAGCACCTCTCCGGTGTCGGACAGCGCGAGATGACGCTGAATCTCGAGGGCACGACCAGCCTCAACGATCTGCTGGCGAAGGTGAAAGAGCGAGTCGATCAAACGAAGGCGGGCGAGTGGGTAACAGGACGAGGATGGATCGAAACGCACTGGCAACCAGCAGCATTTCCGACGCGCTGGGACCTCGACAAAGTTTCACCGAACAATCCCGTGATTCTCGGACGCGCGGACGGACATGGCGCCGTCGCAAACAGTGCCGCGTTGAAACTCGCAGGCGTTGACAAGAGCACACCGAATCCGTTCGGTGGCGAGATCTCAAAGGACAAAGCGAGTGGCGAACCGAACGGCATGTTGCTCGACGCTGCGCAGGGCCTCGTGCGACGCAAAGTACCGCCTACCGCAGCAGCGGATGCCGAGCGCGCCGTCGTCCTCGGAGTGAAGCGCGACATCGAACTCGGTTGGACACAGATCCAGGATGCAGGCGGCAGTTACGCCGAAGTTGATATCTTCAAGAAGCTTTATGCCGCCGACAGGATCAAACTGCGGATCTACAAAGCGGTTTATGGGCCAGGACCAAACGCGACTCGTCTCCTCAACGAAGGCCCAACTATCGGCGCTTTTGGAGATCGTCTTAACGTCAGAACAATCAAAGTTGTTTCTGACGGTGCGCTCGGTTCGCGTGGCGCAGCATTGCTTGGTCCATACTCAGACGCGCCTGACACTTCCGGATTTTTGACAGTCAAAGCGGAAGAGTTGCGACCGATGCTCGTCGCGGCGCTGCAAAAGGGTATTCAAGTCGAGACACATGCTATCGGCGATCGCGCGAATCGATTTATACTCGACGAGTATGAAGCGGCATTCAAAGCCGTGCCGTCCGCGCAGCGAAAAATCGCTGAGCCACGTTGGCGAGTAGAGCATGCGCAGATCGTAAATCCCGCGGACATTCCACGCTTTGCGAAACTCGGAGTTATTCCGTCGATGCAGCCCTCGCACGCGATCGGCGATCTCTTCTTTGCGCCGAAACGTCTCGGCATCGAACGTCTAGCGGGCGCGTATGCGTGGGAAAGTTTTATAAAGTCGGGCGTAGTTGTCCCCGGTGGATCTGACGCGCCGGTCGAACGCGGCGAACCGATGATCGAGTTTTACGCGGCCGTCGCAAGGAAAGATCAAAAAGGTTTCTCGGATGAAGGCTGGCATCCGGAAGAAGCAGTTACTCGCGACCAGGCGCTCAAGATGTTCACAATCTGGCCCGCGTACGCTGCTTTTGAAGAAAAACTCCGAGGCACCATCGAAACCGGCAAACTCGCGGATCTCACGATCCTTTCCGCCGACATCATGACTATTCCCGAGCTTCAGATCTTAAAGACACGCTGCGTCATGACCGTTATCAACGGCGAGATAGTTTACGAAGGAAACAGTTAGAAACTATGAACCTCCCCCGCTTGATCATTCCTCTCGTAGTGATTGCGAGCGCATCCCTGCTCGCCTTTCCACAGTCCGTCAACAACGCTCAACCCGGAAGAATGGTTGTCTTGCATGTTCGCGTGACTGATCCGGCGGACAATGCGGTGCGAGATGTTCCGCGCGATGCGTTTCAGGTTTCCGAAGACGGTGTGCCGCAGAAGATCGAGCTGTTCATGAATGAGGAGATCCCGCTGATTTACGGTTTGGCGATCGACTGTTCGGGATCCTTGCGCTCGCAGTTTGAAGCGGTAGTGCAAGCGACGAAAAACATCGTGCAGGCTAACACCACGTCCGATGAGACTTTTTTGGTTCGCTTCATCAGCAGCAACAAGATTGAGACTCTTCAGGAGTTCACTACAGACAAAAGACTGTTGCAGACTGGTCTGGATTCTTTATATATCGAGGGTGGACAAACCGCCGTTATCGATGCTGTTTACCTGAGCGCCGATCATCTAGCAAGACGCAAGACGCCTACCGACCAGTTGCGGCGTAAAGTTCTCGTCCTTGTAACCGACGGCGACGATCGCAATAGCTACTATAAGAAGGAGCAGCTTTTTAAACTGCTCGCAGCTACTGACACTCAGATCTTCACGATTGCGTTCACCAAAGAGCTGAAAACAGGCAAGCAGCGTGAGAATGCCGTCAACCTGCTCACTCAATTGGCCAGTGAAACAGGCGGCAGAACTTTCTTTCCTAATTCAACTGCGGACCTCGCACGCATTTCCATCGACATAATCAACGACATTAGAACGCAGTATGTGATCGGTTATGTGCCGGCGGCTGATGCAAAAAACAGTTTCCATAAAACGGTGGTATCGATAACCCAGGAAGCTGACATGGACAAACGTGTAGCGATTACGCGAGTTGGTTACACGCCGAGGTAATCGTTTGTGAATCCAGGTAAGATTTCTAAAGTGATTTGCAGTGCATGGTTGATGATTGCAGCGTTGTCTGCCGCGTTCGCGCAAACCTCGGGACCGCGCGTCGATGTGAGTCTGATCGTTACTGATAAAACAAACAAGTCCGTCAGCGGATTTCACAAAGAAGATGTTCACGTATTTGAAGACAAGGTTGAGCAGACGATACTCAGTATCGAAACGGACGAAAGACCGGTTGATGTCGGCTTAGTGATTGATTCATCGGGCTCACTCAGGAGCTTGTTCCCAACCGTTCTTGAGGCCGCCATGCAAATCATTAATCAGCGACGACCTGCTGATGAGATGTTCATCGAAAGCTTTGTCAGCAGTGACAAAATTCAGGCGGTGCAGGACTTCACCAGCGACGGCAACGCTCTCACTTCGGCGCTGAGGTTGATCAAAATACAAGGCGGACAGTCGGCAGTTTTGGACGGCATTTATGTCGGCGCATCACATTTGGCGCAGCACAGCAAAACACCGGCTCGTCGCCGGGCTGTGGTGCTGATTACCGACGGTGAGGACAGAAATAGCCGAACCAAATTGAGTGAAGTCCTTAAGCAATTACGCGTGGAAGACATCCAGGTGTTTGTAATTGGCTTGATCACCGATCTGGATACTGAAAGTGGACTTATCCGGCAAAGCCCGAAGACGAAAGCTGAGAAGTTGTTGACCACCATCGCCGATGAAAGTGGCGGACTCGTCTTTTTCCCTAGAAACGAAAAAGAACTCATCAATGCAGGCGACCAAATCGGCGCTGCTCTGCGATCGCAATTTCATCTTGCTTACCAGTCGTCCAAAGCGATCACGACGACCGAGTTTCGCAAAGTGGAAGTTAAGTTAACTTCAGTAGATGGAGAAAAACGGAAAGCGGTCGCGCCGCGAGGTTATTACGTCGAAGCCAAAGACATTAAGCAAAAACCAACGGAGGCGAAATCACCATGAGCCCTGATCAATCTCCGAAATCGCGCAGAGAGTTTCTTAGTCAAACAGGCAAGACTCTTGGCCTCGCGGCGTTTTCGTTTCCTGCGGTCGGCGCACTCTTGAAAGACGTTGAGGCTGCTGGTCTAAACGTCGCGCACCTAACGCCGGAACAAGTCGCGATGGATGAAGATTACTGGTCCGTGATCCAGAATGCGTTCACGGTTACGCGCGGCATCGTGAATCTGAATAACGGCGGCGTCTCACCGAGTCCGCGCATCGTCACGGAAGCGCTCGTTCGTTACATCTGGCAACAGGAAGATGCGACTGCGTACACGATGTGGCAACTACTCGAGCCGCAATCGGAAACCATTCGCACCGGACTCGCCGAGATGTTTGGGTGCGATCGTGAAGAGATAGCGATCACTCGCAACGCTTCCGAGTCGCTCGAGATCCTTTTGATGGGAATGGATTTCAAACCTGGCGACGAAATACTCACGACCACGCAGGATTACCCGCGCATGGTCACAACGCTCCGACAACGTGAACGCCGCGAAGGTCTCGTGTTGAAAATGGTAAAGATCCCGATCCCGCCAAAGAACCTCAACGAGATCACGGCAGCGTTTGAGCGCGGCATCACGCCTCGAACGAAGCTGATTCTCGTGTCGCATCAAGTGAACATCACGGGACAGATCACGCCCGTAAAACAGATCTGCGAACTCGCGCGCGCGAAGGGTATCGAGACTATCGTCGATGGCGCGCATTCTTACGCCCAGTTTGATTTCCAACAGAAAGATCTCGGCTGCGATTACTTCGGGACGAGCCTGCACAAGTGGCTTTACGCGCCCAAAGGAACCGGACTGCTTTACGTCAAGCGCGACAAGATCGAGAAGCTCTGGCCATTGATGGCGGCGGAGTCGAAGCAGGCCAACGATATTCGCAAGTTTGAAGAGATCGGAACGCACTCGGCCGCGCCGCGACTGGCGATTGGAGAGGCGCTGCTGTTTCACAACGGACTGGGCGGCAAGCGAAAGGAGGCGCGGCTCAGGTATTTGTCGCGTTACTGGATGAACCGCTTGAAAGACATACCGAAGATTAGTTTCAACACATCGTTCGATCCGAACCAGTCGTGCGCGATTGCGAACGTGAACGTTGAAGGGATCGAGCCGACGGCGATCGGAAGTTATCTCTTCAACAAGCATCGCGTTTTCACGACGCCGATAGTGCACGAAGAGTTCAAGGGCATACGGATCACGCCCAACGTTTACACGACGCTCGGTGAGCTCGATCGCTTCTGCGGCCTGATGGAGTCGATCGCACGCAAAGGTCTGCCAGCCTCTTAAGCCGCTGATTTTCGCCGAAAAACACGGATTTGTGGCGGAACTATGCCCATCGTGCAGCCGTAAAGCAGATGGTGCTAGAATGCGAAGTGGTGGAGGTTTTTAATCATGGAAGAAGGTCGTGACCCCGTTCGTGATGTCGCAGAGGCAGTTTGCGACGGATTGCGCCAAATCGGTGACTTTTCCTACGCAATTATGCCGCACGATATGGCCCACGCGCTGGGTGACCTGAAGAAGGCGGTGCTCGGCCAGGTCCGGTGCCTCGTCGATTGGGAATCGAAGTGGATCGACGAACGCGTCGCCGGCGGCGACCGGCTGAGAGAAGAGTGGCGCGCGAAATGTCGCCAACAGGAAACTTAAATGGAAGTCTTACTGGCAGACGAATACGGATTTTGTTTCGGCGTCGAGCGTGCCGTCGAGATGGTGGAAGAAGTAGTTGACGAGGGCGTGCGCCCGATCCGTTCACTTGGACCACTCATTCACAACGCGCAGGAGATGGAGCGACTCGGGGCCCGCGGTGTTTCGACGATCGATTCACCTGACGAAGCCGACGCTGACACGATCGCCGTGATTCGCGCGCACGGCGTCACGCCGCAAGTGCAGCACGAGTTGGAAGAACGCGCCGCTAAAGTGATCGACGCGACCTGCCCATTTGTCACACGCGTACAGCATCTCGCCGAACGAGCCGCACGACAGGGACGCGACGTCGTAGTAGCGGGCAATCCTGATCATCCGGAGATGATCGGTGTAGTTGGTTATGCGCCAGACAACACTTACGTTGTCCGTGATGCGAGTGAAGTAGCTTCGCTTCCACAGTTGCGCGCGCCGTTAGTCGTTTCGCAAACGACGATCAAGTTGCAAACGTTTCTGGAAGTCGCCGAAGCCGTGCGTGAGAAGACTGACACCGAACCGCAGGTAGTCAACACGATCTGTTCGGCCACACGCGATCGACAGGATGCTGCGCGCGCGCTTGCCGGACAAGTCGATGCTTTCTACGTCATCGGCGGACGTCACTCGTCAAACAGTGTGAAGTTGTTGGCAGTTTGCCAGGAACAGTGCGCGAAGAGTTTTCTGATCGAGACTCCGGCTGAGATAAATCCTGCTGACTTAAAAGACGTGACGAAAGTCGGCGTAACTGCGGGCGCTTCAACTCCCAACTGGCTCATCGATCAAGTGGTCGAACGACTCCATCAATTAGGAAAGTAAGCAGGCGCAGATAGCAGGGGCAGTGCTCCTGCACACTGGTCCTGGTCCTGTCTTACAGCATTTCATCGGCTTGATCGAGTGCGTTGACTATCTGGCGTGCTTCCTCCGAGCC
>DATEWS010000112.1:0-6826 GCA_035257785.1 Pyrinomonadaceae bacterium | reverse complement strand
GATTGGTTCCCGGCAATGCTCGCGGTGAAAATCGGGGCGATTCTTAAGGTAATCCCAGAAGGTTTAAACACTTTACTTCACGGGCTCCCAGTTTTCGGTTCCTGGTATCCATTTTTTCGTATGTTAGGAGCCAACGACTCTAGAACTGCAAGCAGTAACGCCGGCAGGTAAATCACGGAGTTGATCACGAACATCTCCTCGGGTGAGTCGCCGAGCCAGGTTGCGTAGAGGATGAGGTTGGCGATCGTCAGGTAAAAAACCGCGAGCCGTGGCGTGAAGCACAGGAAGAAAACCAGCCAGCAGAAATACCACGAGAAGTGCGGCGCGAAAAGGACAGTTGCGGCAGTCGCCAGCACCATTGCGTGTTTCAGGTAGTCTTCGGTTTTTCTTGAAAGTACCCAGAGTGCGAGCGCGCTCATAACGACGACCGTAGCAATCATGTAAGCCATCGACGCCAATTCCAGTCCAAACAGTTTGCGCGCCAAACTCAACACATAGAACTGTTGACCGGTAATTACACCCATCTCCTTCGTGTATACCGGCATAGAACCGAGGACCGCCGTTGGTCCAACGCTGAGATACGCGAGATAGCCAACGATGATTGTCGCCACAAAAATGGGTGCGACTGTCCAACGCCCGCGCTTAAATATCGCGGGTATAAGAACAAACGGAAAGAGTTTGACGAGTGTGGCGCAACCGAGCAGGATGCCGGCGCCCACATCGGATCTCTTTTGCCAGGCGAGAAACGCCACAGCGATAAAGGCGATCGCAATGGCGTCGACGTGTCCGCTGCCCGCAAACTCCCAAACGCAGAGCGGGTGCCATGCATAGAGCAAGAGAAGTTGTCTCGGCCGCCCGAGTAAGGTGAGCAAACTGGCGATGGCCCAAATCGCAACCATTTCAAATATCAGCATCGTGACTTTCATCCAGACGACACTTTCGCTGATTCTCGTGGTCAGCAAGAAAACCACTTGAGCAACTGGCGGATAAATGGTGTGCGCGTAATCGCGTCGATTTATCTTCGGATAAATGGTGTCGTCGCGTAGTTGGGCCAACTCCGGAGCCGCCGGAATGTAACGGTAAGGATTGATGCCCGCAGCCTGGACTCGCCCGTCCCAGATGTATCGATAGATGTCGTCAGAGAGGTGTGGCGGCGTAAAGAGTATGCTCACTCGAAACAGCACCGCGAATCCGATCGCGATCATTAGTGTTGAGTTCGACGGCCGCGCGCGAGTGACGATCCATACCGCAAGTAGATAGATCGCTGACTGCACGAGCGCGATCTTCATGAAGAAGCGAATACCGCTGACGCCGCTTGCCGAAACACCGGCTCGGTAGAGCACAAGCAAGGCACAGCCCAACAGCAAAAGGATTACGCGGTTAAGTCGCATCTTCCACCCATACTATCCACAGATTACACAGATTTCTATTAAATAATCTGTGTAATCTGTGGATAAATATGCTGAACAACCGGCATGCGGAGGTCGTTCATCTCAAGAAGACGCCGGCTATGTTCACACTACTCAAACTAGAGCTGGAAAAGTTGTTTCGCGCGCGGAGCTTCTATCTCTCGTTCGTCGTGTTGATCGCATTTGTTGCCCTCATGCTTTGGGGTTTCTACACCTATGCCGCACGCAAAACAGGTGGCGAGGCCGTCGAACAGTTCAAATATACCTACGAGTCGAAACAATACTTCAACGGACTGACGTTCGCGCTCTATTCACTGCTCTTTTCTTTTACATTACTGCTTCCGATTTTTGTATCAATGAGCGCGGGCTCGCAGATTGCGGGCGAGGCGCGCTCCGGAACTCTGCGGACGATCTGTACGCGTCCCATCTCGCGTGCCTCGCTGGTGCTCTCGAAGTTCATGGTGACCGCGCTCCATGCCGGTCTGTTGTTAACGTTCTTCATCGGCCTGAACCTGGTAATCGGACTGATATTCGTCGGTTGGGGCAACCTCGAACTCTATCCTGGTCCACTTAACCTGGTTGATGCTCCGGGAAAGATCATGCGCGACGACGCGCTCATGAGGTTCGGCTACGCGGCGCTGTCAGGCACGTGGGCGCTACTCGTTGTCGCGGCGCTCGCGCTTCTTTGTTCAGTGATCTTCGAGTCGCCCGTGCAAGCCACTGTCATGACGATCGCGGCTTATTTAACTCTCTACATCGTCGGGCGCGTGGAGTTCTTCGAACATCTGCGACCTTACTTTTTTACGACGGACATGGAATTCTGGCGCGACGTGTTCAAGCCGGATATTCCGTGGCAGAGTCTTTGGCATTACGGATGTGTGTGCGGCGCGTACACGGCCGGGCTATTATTGGCGACCGTGTTGATCTTCGAGCGGAAGGACATCGTTACCTGAGATGTGGGTGAAACTGATCCTTCTCGTGCTGTTCTGTTTGATGATCGCGGGCGCCGTTCACTTTGCGGAGCCGCGTGCATCGGAGAATCACAACCCGTCTTCTAAGTCCGCTAATTCACTTCGTCTGCTCACCTGGAACATCGGTTACGCCGAACTCGAAGACGATACGCGCGCGCACGACAAAGATTTGCCGGCAGTTGCAGAGGTGATCTTGCGTGAGAATCCTGACGCAGTTGCGTTGCAGGAACTGACCGGTAGAGCGCAATTGAACACCTTACTCAAGTTGCTGAAAGGCCAGTATCACGGCGCTGTTGCTCAGCAAGGTACAGGAGATCGATTCGAAGCCGTGCTCGTAAAGGATGCCGGAGCAACAATGACACCAGTTCCACTTGCCGATCATTACGCAATGGCGGCGTTGTTCCGATCGCGTCCAAACACGGCACAGATCGTCTTTGTAAGCGCCCATGCCGATGCGTTCAACGCTGCCCGCCGCCGGAAGTACACGGAGGAGCTAATCGATTGGTCTGCGGCTCAAGCGTATTCGTTCAATCTTTTCATTGCTGGTGATTTTAACTTTGAATTGAAAGCTGCGAACGAGACGAATCTTTATACCGATAACTTGAAACACGACAGCGAATCGTACAGCCATATCCTCGGTAGCTTTCGGGATCTCGGACGCGCGGCGGGCGACACCGCCATCAACGATCGCCGCATCGATTACATTTTTGGTCCAACTAAACTCAAAGATCTCGGGCGCGTGGAAGTCCTGCGCAACGCCGCCGTCGGCCGCATGGACCATTGGCCCTTGTTAGTGGAAGTAGACTTCTAATGACGGATACGGCACTACAGACTGAACAGTTGACCAAGCGTTTCGGTGCGCGCATCGCTGTCGATCGACTAACGCTGCGCGTCGATCGTAGCGACATCTACGGTTTTCTGGGACCGAACGGGGCCGGGAAGTCAACGACGTTGCGAATGTTGTTGGGTTTGGTGAGGCCTTCATCCGGCGTGATCAAATTTCCGGTGCGCGGTTCGGATTGGGAATACCTGCGGGCCCGCTCGCGCGTCGGTGCAATCATCGAGACACCGGCGTTCTACGAGAATTTTTCCGGACGAAGGAATTTGCAACTGCTCGCGTCACTGTCTGGTGGCGTTTCAAAGAAACGCATTGAAGAGGTGCTCGAAATCGTGGAATTGCGCGATCGCGCGCGAGATCCAGTGAAAGTTTACTCGTACGGAATGCGTCAACGCCTCGGTATTGCGCAGGCGCTTTTACCGACACCGGATCTGATCATTCTCGACGAACCCACTAACGGTCTCGATCCGCAGGGTATACAACAAACACGCAACCTGATTCGCCGTTTGCGAGACGAATTCAAGTTAACTGTTCTGCTATCGAGTCACTTGCTCACAGAGATCGAACAGCTTTGCAATCGAGTCGGCATCATTAACGAAGGACGTTTGCTTTACGAAGGTGAACCAGACGCGCTCGTGTCACCTACAAGTCTGTATAAGATCCGAGTCGACGACCTGTCACGAGCCTTTGAATTGCTGACTAAAGAATCCGCCGTGACGGTCAGCCGAAACGGCACTTCGTTCCTGCATCTCGACACCGACGCCGAAAGCATCCCCGCCGTCAACGCGCTCTTAGTTGCTAATGGAATCAAAGTCTATGAATTAAGTCCGGCTCAGGAGACGTTGGAAGAAGCATTCCTTCGTCTTACTAAAACAGCAGCTTCGCATGGCGCTTCGTCTCAAAAGTCAGAAGTAGAGCGCCAACGGCGCGAAATATGAAAGCGAGGGGCAACTGCGAAGCGAAGCTGAGCACGCATTAGCGCTCCGTCAAAAGCAGTTTAGAAAATCAACTTCAGCGCGAACTGAATGTTCCTTGGTCCACCACCGCCGAGGAATGGGTTGCCGATGCCGACGTCAGGTGTCACCGTGATTGGAAGAAAGCCTGTACCGCGGCCGGATGCCGGATCGATCGACGATGTTATGTCGGCGGCGAAACTCGGCAACAGCGGATTGGAAAAGTTTGGGTGATTGAAAATGTTGAAGATCTCAGCTCGTAGTTGAAGACGAAGCTTTTCCGTGATGTCGGTGTCTTTGAAGATCGAGAAGTCAACGTTGTGATAACCGGGACCGCGCAGAGCGTTGCGACCAAGAGAACCAAAGTGCCACGTGCCAGGAATGCACGAACCGGCGCTGCCATCACCTGCGGGATCGAGCGTGCAGGGCACTTTGAATGCCGACAAGTTGATGAAGTTATCCGGCGCGCTGGTGCCCGCATAAGGATCGCCGATCACATCAGGTCGCGGGAAAAATTCGCCGGTGTTGTTGTAGTCGTCAAACAACGTCAGGTGAAACGGATTGCCGGTACGAATGGTCAGGATCGTGTTTACTTGCCAACCTTTACCGAGACGCGGATGTGATTCCAAAAAGTTTGGCAACGCATAACTCGCGGTGACGACGAAGCGGTGTCGGTTGTCGAAGTTTGAGTTGGCTTTTTCGCACTTTGTGCAGTGACTATTGTCGGGCTGCGTCGCGTTCGCCACGTAATCCTGTCCGTCCGAAGCGTTATCGATCGAATGCGACCACGTGTAATTGACTTGCGTTGAGAAACCCCGGCGATTGCGCACGGAGAAAGTTGTTTGCAGTGCGTTGTAATTTGAAATGGCGGTGGTCTCGAGTTGATTGACGTAGAAGAAAGTTCCGCCCGACGGCGCGAATGGTCCATTGTCAAACGGTCGCGCGGAAGAAACACTTGGATTCAATGGCTGGTTGATATCGCGATAGCGAAACAGCTTCGTGCCGTGCGAGCCGACGTAGCCGACTTCCAGGACGCCATTTTTGAACAACTCGCGCTGAATGTTCAGATTGTAGTTTTGCACATACGGAGTGCGCAGGTTGGCATCGACTGCGAATACGTCCGAGTCAAGAAAGTCCGTAAAGATCGGAACGCCGTTTTCGATCACGGGCTCAGTCGAAAATGAAAAGAGAACCGGTGCGGGTCCGACGGGATTGAAAGCTGGTCCGGGATTGAATGTATTGAACGGAAGTTGTCCCGCGAAGAAGTCCTGTGAGAACGCGTCGTAGAACAACCCCCAACCGGCTCGCACAACAGTCTTGCCGTTTCCGTGAACATTCCACGCCACTCCCAAACGCGGCGAAAAATTATTCCAGTCGCGATCGTAAAGACGCGGAAGTCCCGCCGATCCAACTTGCACGAGGCCTTCAGTGGGATTGAAGTTACTTAGCAGATCATTTTTCTCATCGATAACGCCGAAGTAGTCCCAGCGCAGCCCGAGGTTGAGCGTGAGTTGCGGGCTCCAGCGAAATGTGTCCTGCACGTAACCGGCGTGCGAGTTCTGGAACGTGTAACGATTCGAATTGCCACGCGCAGCGCGACCGCCGCTCAACGTGCCGGAAAGAAAATCTTCGAGCGACGCGAAATCGAGACGACCGCGATAGCCGGCATCAAAGAACTGGTCCACTGTTGTGCGTCGAAACTCGTAACCAAACTTCAGGTCATGTTTCGTGAGTTTCCACGAGAAGTTATCGATGAGGTGGAAGTTGCTGTCGACACGCGCGCGTGGAACAGACAGCGTGGCGCCGATGTTAGCGATACCCCGCTCATCCTGAATGCGAATCTGCGGCAACCCGAAGTCGCGTTCATTTGTGATGCCGGTATTGAGCCCAATCGAACGTGGATCGAACTCGTTGTCCTCGGGAAAGAACCCTTCGTCGAATCGGTTATAACCGAACCGCAACTCGTTGAGTTTTGTCGGCGAAAGAATCTTCAAATAGGAGAGCGAGACCAGATGAACAGTGGTTGGCGTAGTCGTGTTGTAACCCGGAAGAATGTTGCCGGCGAGAATTGCGAGCGGAAACGACTGATCGCTCGTGCCGAAAAAATAACGACCCGTAAGTTGGTTGTCGTTGTTGAATAAATGATCGATCTTCGCGATCAGGCTGTCTACGTCATTCGAAGCTCGCGTAGTAACAAAGACGTTCGGCGCGCTGATGTCGTCGGGGTTTAATGGGCGATTCGGAGCGGGCCACGGGTTGCGTGCCAGCAACCGGGCGATGACCGGATTAGTTGGACCACCCGCGGCCGCAATCTCGCTCGGATCGGGGACGCGCGCAGTTGAATTCAGTCCAACTCGCTCACGCTGACCTTCGTAAGCGAAATAAAAGAACGTTTGATTGTGCTTGATTGGACCACCGAGCGCGCCTCCGAATTGATTGTTGCGAAAAGCAGTTTGCGGATCGGGCTCGGGATTGAAGAAGTTGCGCGCGTCGAATTTGTTGTTACGGAAAAACTCGAACAGCGAACCGTGAAAATCATTTGTGCCTGACTTGGTGACGATATTCACGATCGCGCCGGCATTGCGGCCGTACTCGGCTTCGAAGTTCGAGAGTATCGCTGCTTCCGAAATCGCTTCGATTGGCAGAATCGTCGCG
>DATEWS010000111.1:0-2389 GCA_035257785.1 Pyrinomonadaceae bacterium | reverse complement strand
CCGCCGTATTTGTCTCCTTGTCCTTCACGATATCCCACTTGTTCACTGCGATGATGATCGAACAACCCTCATCCACGGCATAACCGGCGATCGTGGCGTCAAGCGCCGTCACACCCTCGACCGCGTCCACGATTACAATCGCAACATCAGCGCGTTCGAGACTCTTCCGCGCCATGATCACCGACAACTTCTCCGCCATCTCGTCAGTCTTCCCTTTGCGACGAATGCCGGCCGTGTCGATGAGTCGAAACTTTCGTTCGGGAGTTTCGAGGACTGTATCGATCGCGTCTCGCGTCGTACCTGCCACCGGCGACACGATTACGCGATCCTCGCCAAGAATGCGATTGAGCAGCGACGACTTGCCCACATTCGGTCGACCAACTATCGCCAGCCTCAATTCCCGTTGTTCCGGAGTGTCTTCCGATTGCTCCTCGCCCTGATCGAGCAGCTCGATCACGCTGTCGAGCAACTCGCCGATGCCGATGCCCTGCTCCGCCGAAATCGGAAACACATTCTCGAACCCAAAACGGAAAAACTCCGTGCTCTCGCTCTCGAGACTCGCCGAGTCAGTTTTATTAGCAGCCACCAGCACCGGTTTACCCGTCGCGCGCAATAACGCCGCGAGTTCTTCGTCGAGCTGCGTGATTCCGGTGCGCGCATCAACAACCCAGATCAACAACCGGGCTTCGTCAATCGCCATTCCGGCCTGTTTGAAGATATTCGCCGGAATCACCGCATCGTCGTCGGGCACGACGCCACCAGTATCTATCAACGAGAACTTTTTCCCCGCCCACTCAACCTGGCCGTAAATCCGGTCGCGGGTGATGCCGGGCTCATCGCCCACGATAGATCGACGTTCGCCAATCAGTCGATTGAACAGTGTTGACTTGCCGACATTCGGCCGGCCGACGATGGCTACGAGGTTTTGGGAAGCGTTTGTGCTCATTCGGACTGTCGCTAGCTTACAAGTGCTTATGATTTTGTGTCATCCGCGCGGATTCGTGGTTATAATCTGCGGCGCATCAAAAGTCGATCGACTTGAAGGGATGTTTCATATGAAAAGGTTCTTGCCGTTATTAATGATCGCTCTGGTTCTCAGCCTTTCCGTCAGTGCCCAGGAACACACCAGACGTCCACCCGCAACTCCCAGCACCACGACGCCGCCGAGCAAAATCGACAACGGCGGCTGGGCGATGTTTACTTCCGAAGAAGGTCGTTTCTCGGTCTTGATGCCGGAAATACCGACCGACAAAACTGAAACAACCGATAGCTCGCATGGTCCATACACGACTCACCTGTTTGTCGTGCGCGACACCACCAGCGTTTATCTTATCGGCTGGGTCGATTACGATCCGAGTTTTAATTTCAACCGTCAGGCGGAACTCGAAGCGAATCGCGATAACTTCGTTAAGGGCATCAACGCGCGATTGCTGACCACACGCCCGACAATTATCGATGGCTACTCGGCAATCGAGTTTACTGCCGAGACAGACGATCGAATTTTCAAGTCGCGGGTTTACATGGTTGGTCGCCGGCCTTATCAAATCGTCATCGGTTCACCAAAGGACATGGATGATTCGGCGATCGCGAAACGCTTTTTCAGCTCATTCAAGGTCAGTCTGCCCTGATGAAACGTAGACAATTTCTTCAAACCAGCGCTGCAACCTGGGTTGCAGCGATCGCTAATCCTGTCTCGGCACTGCCAAATGCGTCACCACCGGCTTTCGAGCTCGACGAACTGACAATCACGGATCTTCAGCAGGGACTGCAATCCGGTAAATACAGTTCGCGCGAGCTCGTCGAGAAATATTCTGACCGCATCAACGAGATCGATAAGAAAGGTCCGGCGCTTTACTCGGTTATCGAGATGAATCCCGATGCCGAGAAAATTGCGACCGCACTCGATCGCGAGCGTAAAGAAAAGGGACCGCGCAGTCCGCTGCACGGCATTCCGATGCTGATCAAGGACAACATCGACACGCAGGATCGAATGATGACCACTGCCGGTTCGTTAGCACTGGTCGGCGCTAAGCCGCCGCGCGATGCGTTTGTTGCTCAGAAGCTCCGTGAAGCTGGTGCGGTTATTCTTGGTAAAACGAACCTTAGCGAGTGGGCCAACTTTCGTTCGAATAAGTCGTCGAGTGGTTGGAGTGGGCGTGGCGGACAAACGCGTAATCCTTACGCGCTCGATCGTAATCCGTGTGGTTCGAGTTCAGGCTCGGGTGCGGCTGTTGCAGCCAACCTGTGCGCAGCCGCAATCGGAACAGAGACTGACGGTTCTGTAGTTTGTCCGTCTTCGGCGAACTCGTTAGTCGGGATCAAACCAACGATCGGTCTCGTAAGTCGCTCCGGCATCATTCCGATTGCGCACAGCCAGGATACGGCTGGG
>DATEWS010000110.1:0-3938 GCA_035257785.1 Pyrinomonadaceae bacterium | reverse complement strand
GAACGGACATTGCAAGCGGAAGCGTTGGCGAATCACGCGCAGCTTGATATGTTGCGCTATCAACTCAACCCGCACTTTCTCTTTAATGCGCTCAATTCGATTCGTGCCTCCATTGACGAAGATAGTCAGCGTGCCAAGCGTATGGTGACGGAGTTTTCTGAGTTCCTCCGGTATTCGCTGCTGAACGACAATTCGTCACTCGTTGACCTGCGCCAGGAGATCGAAGCGATCAAGAACTACCTGGCAATAGAGAAAATTCGCTTCGAAGACAAGCTCGAGGTGACTTTCGACTTCGAGCCGGCGGCTGAAAAATGTCAACTGCCTGGATTTCTCATACATCCACTCGTGGAAAATGCCATCAAGCATGGAATGACAAACAACTCTGGACCTCTGAAGATTTGCATCGCCGCGAGAATGCGAGATCAACGTTTGATAGTAGAGATTGCTAACACCGGCCGGCTCACGCAAACAAATGGCGGTGGGACGCACATCGGGTTACGTAACGTTCGTGAGCGGCTGGCGAAACTCTATCCTGACAAGAGTAGTTTTTCACTGCGTCAGGATGGCGCCTGGATTCGCGCAACGATTGAGATGGAGGTTTAGTGCAGCGGTTCAAAGCAATACTCGTCGACGATGAGCGGTTGGCCCGTAAAGAGTTGCGCTCGATGCTCGCAGAACACGAGATCATCGACGTCGTCGGGGAGGCTGATACTGTCGCACAAGCGGCTGAGCTAGTACATGCGAAAGACCCCGACGTGATCTTTCTCGATATCCAGTTGCCGGGTGAGACTGGTTTCGATCTGCTCGAAAAGATCATCCCTGCCTGCAAGATCATTTTTGTTACTGCCTTTGATGCTTACGCGATTCGAGCGTTTGAAGTCAACGCTCTCGACTATCTGCTAAAACCGATCAACCCGTCGCGCTTGGCCCAGGCAATCGAGCGACTGACGACACATGAGCCCGCGCCTGTGCCACCGATTCGCGATCTGGAGTATGAAGATCGTGTGTTCATCGAAGGCGACGAACGTTCGCGCCTTTTGAAAGTAAGCGACATCATCGTCATCTCCGCCATGGGCGACTACTCGCAGATCTTTTCCTGTGACGGACAGAAGTCGCTCGTGTTGAAGTCGTTAAAGGATTGGGAAGATCGTTTGCCTGCCAGGCACTTCACGCGGATACATCGTTCGACGATCATCAATCTCGAATACATCGAGCGCGTCGAGAGTTGGTTCAATCGATCCTACCGCATTCACATTCGGCAGTTGAGCGAGCCGCTGGTGATGAGCCGCCGCTACGCCGCGCGATTCAAAACAACCTTCGGTTGAATCCTGCATAATCTGTGAATCGCGCGTGCACAACCGCGACTATTCTATATCCGCAGAATGCCTTAACCAGTAATTGAGTCGACGCAAATAAAACTTACCAACCGCAGTAATAAGAGGGATAATCAGGCTACTTATTTAGTTGGCTTCCTGCCAATCTCAACGTGGAGCTTGCTGAAATGAATACTCAACGACACCTGACACGCTTCCTCTTTATCCTCGTTGCATCGGCGATTTTTTGCCAAAGCGCGTGGGCGCAGAGGCAGGAAGATCTGCGTATTGCGAGGCTCGTTGGGTTGGCGAAGGTTTGGGGGACGGTGAAGTATTTCCACCCGTATCTAGCGGATCGCGAGATCGATTGGGACAAGGCGCTCATCGAAACGATCCCGAAAGTTAACGCGGCCAAGACACCGTCGGACTACCAGGCCGCGGTAAACCAGATGCTCGCAGTCTTGAACGACAAGAGCACTCGTGCGGAAATCGAAACGAGTACGCAAACGCAAGCGCCGCCGGCAGCGGAAGGGAAACTGGTCCGCCTTGAAAACCGAGTGCTGATTATCGAGGCCACGCGTATCGCTCAAGCGGTGGCGAAAGATATCGGCACACTCAGTGATTTCACGGCAAGTATTAACCAATCGGTAACAAAAAGCAGCAGCGTCATCATCGATGCACGCGGCACGGGCAAACTAACCGAGATCGAGGCTTATCATTTCGAGAACTTCGTGCGCCAAACCCTCACGGGCATGCTCGATACAAACGTCACACTCGGCTCGACGCGTTATCGAATGCACAACGGTTACGCGACGCAAACCGGCGCCGGCGCCAATTTTTATTACTCGGCGCTGGTCAACTCCGCGCCTCGGACCATCGCGGGAAGAAGCAAAACCAAAACACCACCGATCGCTTTCATCATCAACCAAAACTCACCTTCATTCGCCGGCGTTCTGAGCGGACTTCAATCAGCAGGTCGCGCAGTTGTTATTCAGGAAGGCGATCCACCGGCCGCGGAAACTTTCACGATCGATCTGCCCGACAGCGTCAAGGTGCGCATGCGCACTGCCGAGCTGGTCAACGCCGACGGCTCGATCGATCTTCAACCTGACGCCGTCGTAGCGAAAGCGACAATAGAAGACGCGCTCAAAACGCTACGAGAAAACAAACCTGGTCCAAAGCCCAATCGCAACGCCGCCACGGCCGCGTCGAAAACGACCGAAATGGACAAACCGTACGCGGAAATGACTTTTCCAAACGTCGAGTATCGCCTGCTCGCGCTCTTTCGCTTTTGGAACGTGATTAACTATTTCTTTCCTTACAAAGAATTGATCGGAGACTCGTGGCAGACTGTTCTCCCACGTTACATCCCGAAGTTTGAGGCAAACAAAGACGCCGTCGATTATCAGCTGACCGTGCGCGAGCTGGTCACGGAAATGCACGATTCACATGGAGGAGTTCGTAACGCCGATGCTGCGGCTGAAAAGCTCGGGATGTTTGCGCCGCTTGTGCTGACCGGCCAGTTGGAAAACAAATCCGTAGTAACTAAAGTTCTTGACGACAAGTTGCCGATCAAAGTTGGCGACGTCGTTTTATCGATCGACGGTGAACCGGTCGAGAAGAAGCGCGAATTCCTGTCTCGTTATATGGCCGCGTCAACGCCTCAGTGGTTGACGAAAATTGTTCATGCGCGCTTGTTGCTTGGTCCAAAAGATAGTGTGATGAAATTAAAAGTGCAGGGCGCCGGTAGTAGTGTCCGCGAAGTTGAACTTGTTCGCTCGTCATCAGTCATGGATCCGAAGTGGCGAACCGTGATGGACCGCACGACACCGGTGATTCAAGTGTTGCCGAGTGGATATGGCTACGCCGACCTCGCGCGTTTGCAAGTTGGCGAAGTCGACAAGATGTTTGAGACCATTAAAAACACGCCCGCGGTCATCTTCGACATGCGTGGTTACCCGAATGGCACAGCGTGGTCCATTGCTCCTCGTCTAACCGAAAAGCGGAACGTTATTGCAGCGCAATTCTCGCGCCCACTTCTCGAAGCGACGAGCTTGACCGACTCCGAGTTGGACTCCGCGAATTACTCTTTCGCGCAAAAAATTCCCGAAAGGCAGGGCGACGTCTACAGAGGCAAAGTTGTCGTACTGATAAACGAAGACGCCATCAGCCAGGCCGAGCACACTTGTTTGTTTTTCGAGTCGGCAACTGACGTGACGTTTATCGGTACACCCACCGCGGGCGCGAACGGCGACGTCACCCTCATGGTTCTGCCGGGAAATTTGACGGTGAGTTTCAGCGGGCACAACGTACGCCACGCCGATGGACGACAATTGCAGCGCGTAGGAATTCAACCGACGATTCGCGTCGCACCTACGATTCGAGGGTTGGTTGAAGGACGTGACGAGGTTCTCGACGCAGCAGTGAAGTACTTACAGAAAGGTGTTACGACTTCGGTCCGCACCTCCAACTGATCAACTGCTGCAATTCGTCCTGATAGAGTTCTTCACCTCTCAGACGAGTTCGCCATCGCTCAGGGATTGCGTTTACGCCGTCGCGGATGCCTGCGATGCCGCCGGCCACGCACGCCGTGGTGTCGGTATCGTTGCCCAGCGAGATCGCGGC
>DATEWS010000109.1:0-5093 GCA_035257785.1 Pyrinomonadaceae bacterium | reverse complement strand
CTCTCGATATAATGTATAGCGCAGCCCGACCCGACGCTACCGCGTTACGGTACTGACCTCCTCCAAATGCGATTACTCATCAGTGAGCGACGCCATATCGATCGAGAAGCGATACTTCACGTCTGCCTTCGCCAATCGATCGTAGGCTTCGTTGATCTTCTGAATCGGAATCACTTCGACATCAGCGGTGATGTTGTGTTCGCCGCAGAAGTCGAGCATCTCCTGTGTCTCGCGTATGCCTCCAATCGCAGACCCGGACAAACTATGTCGTCCACCAATCAATGAGAATGCAGCAACGTTTAATGGTTCTGGCGGTGCGCCGACGAGTGTCACGTTGCCGTCACGCGCGAGCAGTGCGAGATAACTGTTGATGTCGTGTTGGGCTGACACTGTGTCGAGAATGAAATCAAATGTACCGGCGTGCTTCTCCATCTCGGCTGTGTTGCGCGAAACGATAACTTCATCCGCGCCGAGACGCAACGCATCGTCTTTCTTCTCCGGTGAAGTAGTAAAGACTGCGACGTGGGCGCCGAGTGCGTGTGAAATCTTCACGCCCATATGGCCCAACCCGCCGAGACCAACCACACCGACCTTCTTGCCTTTCGTTACTCCCCAGTGCCGGATCGGCGAGTAAGTCGTGATGCCCGCACAGAGTAGCGGCGCGGCTCCGGCGAGATCGAGATTCGCAGGAACGCGCAGCACAAAGTGTTGGTCAACGACGATGCTCTCCGCGTAACCGCCGTATGTAACACCGCCGAGATGTTCGTCGGACGAGTTGTAAGTAAGAATTCTGTTCGGACAAAACTGCTCGTACCCGGCGTTGCACTCGTTGCACGTAAGATCGGCATCGACCATACAACCAACACCCACCAGATCTCCCGGCTTGTACTTTGTGACTGCCGACCCGACGGCGGAAACACGGCCGACGATCTCATGACCCGCAACAATCGGATAAACAGTCGGCATGAACTCGTTCCACTCGTCTCGCACCGCGTGGAGATCCGAGTGGCAGACACCGCAGAAAAGAATGTCGATTTGCACGTCGCGTTCGGTTGGTTCGCGCCGGCGGATCGCGCTGATCGCGAGCGGCGCGGTCTTACTGTCGGCGGCATAGGCTTTCGATTTATACACGATTAAAACTCCTTATTAATGCGTTACACCCTGGATCAATGGTGCTCGTGATTCGTCGCAGAAACGTGGCGGGAGTTATCTGAAATTCTTGTCAAGAGCAGCGCCAACAATCCGAACGCTTGCAACGTGCGGAGGTCCTTCGTAACCGCGATAAATCTCAACCAGAATGATTGCCGCGCGAGGTTCAAGCGGACTCCTGAGGTAGCCGAGCATCCCGACATAGAGCGGCATCGCTTCCGCATATTTCTCGTCGAAGACAGTTTTGCTGCCGTTCCGACGCGAGTTGAGCTCGACTGTCGCACGACCGACATCGCCATAAATGCGATCGTCTTTATTCATCTGTTTTCGTTCAACGTGCAGGGTTGGTGTCACGCGATCGCTTTTGTAAGTGATGGGAAACGGCAGAACACGAGCTGCACGCTGCGGTTCGATCTTGTTTTCGGTGAGCTTCGCTGAGAAGAGTTTGCGATTAGCAGCCCACAGTGCCGCTAACGTTTTTGGTTTTTTGGAGACTTCGCTGTCGTCCTCGCTGGTATAGTCAAACTGCCAGACGACTGCATCGTTCTTCAGATCGAGAATCACGAGCTTCCCGAAATAACAGCCGCACGCTTCATCGACGGGCTCGAGGTAATAAGCGAACTTTCCGTCCCTGGACCAGCCAACCGGATAAAAATTTTCGACTTCGAAGCTGCCTCCGATTGAGTTTCGATTGTAATCGCGACGATTTACGCTGAGCTTTGCTTCGACAGGGTTCTTGAAAGTCGTTTCCTGTGCGTACGCAGGCCACCCCATCAACACGACGGCAATTAAACGGATGATTAGTCTCATACCTTCGCTTTTACACTCACCACCCCGTCGCAAACAAGCCCCGCGCGACTTTACTCGAAAGAGGTATAACCACATCAACCTTCCGGGTAACTGAAAAGGACTCTATTACGGGATGTGGTCCTCCGTTCGAATCATCGATAAGCTTCCGTTTCCTGAAGGCACAATCATTGCGCGAATAGTGTGGCGCCATGTTCCCTCGGAAGAAAACAACAAAATCTTCGGCCGTGAACAGTCTTTCGTTCCCGGTGAAGCACGGCCCTGGTATCTCCAGTTTATGGTGAAAGACTCCAAAAAAATGCCGCTACGGGTGGCTGGGGCTACGCTCATTTGATAAGGACGGTAAGCCCGGACCTGAGTCAGATCTCAAAGCCTGTTTTCCCTGCGTGATTGGGGCTCGCTTAGCGTCCAATTGATGGGCGTCGAGGCGCCGCCGGAATTGGCTGGCATTCACACCAACATGCCCGGAACAGTTCCACCCGAAATCGACAAAGCCGCATTTGCCGGCGCGCCACCCCCAGCGGGCCTCTCAGCGGACGAGCGGCACGCATATGATCAGCTCAGCTTTTTCTACACGAAAGATCTTGCGTACGCGCAGGAGACGGGCACTCGTCCACAGACGCTTTATGGAATTGCCGATTCGCCGATCGGCCTGGCCGCATGGATACTCGATCACGATGCGCGCAATCTCGCGCTCATCGCACGCGTCTTTGACGGTGAGAGCGAAGGTCTAACGCGAGATGACATCCTCGACAACATTACGTTCTACTGGCTGACGAACACTGCCGTCTCGTCGGCTCGCTTGTACTGGGAAAACAAGTTTGCATTCTTCGCGCCGAAAGGCGTCAATATCCCTGTTGCCGTGAGCGTCTTTCGCGAGGAGATATACGCGGCCCCAAAGAATTGGGTGGAAAAAGCGTTTTCGAATCTCATTTTCTTCAACAAGCACGACAAGGGCGGGCACTTTGCGGGTTGGGAACAACCGGAAGCTCTGACCGCCGACTTGCGCGCCGGGTTCAAATCACTTAGGTAAAATGGGTAGGAGGCACAGCATGCTCAGAAACATCTTCTGGTGGATATTGTGCCTCCTTGTGGTCCGGAGCGTTATCGCAAGGATGTACCGAAAGCTGAAGTTCACGTTTTGAATGCGGGTCATTTCGCATGGGATACGGCGCCTGATGAAATTGCGTCGTTGGTTCGAGGTTTTATGGGGGTCAAAGGTTAACAAGATGAAAGTAGCGCAGATAAGTAGAGCAGGTGGAGATTGGGAACTGGTGGAGCGCGACGTGCCGGAGCCTCGCGACGGTGAGGTGCGCGTGAAAGTTGAGGCGTGCGGTGTTTGTCACAGTGACGTGCTTGTGAAAGATGGTCTGTGGCCGGGACTTCAGTATCCGCGTGTGCCGGGTCATGAAGTTGCTGGACTCGTTGACGCGCTGGGAGAGAACGTCAGTGGATGGACCATCGGCCAACGTGTTGGTGTTGGTTGGCATGGCTGGCACGATTTCGTTTGTGAGCAGTGTCGTCGTGGTGATTTCGCGATGTGCGTCAAGCGAAAAGTTACGGGCGTCGACTTCGATGGTGGATACGCTGAGTACATGATTGCGCCGGCGATTGCGCTAGCTGCGATTCCTGATGAAGTTCCGGCGGAAGAAGCGGGGCCGTTCATGTGTGCCGGTGTGACGGTTTATAACGCGCTGCGAAACGCTGGTGCTCGGGCCGGAGACGTTGTCGCAGTTCACGGTATCGGTGGATTGGGCCATCTCGGTGTTCAGTACGCGCGACAGATGGGGTTTGAAACGGTCGCGATCAACCGTGGCAACAACAAACAAGCGCTCGCGCAAAAGCTGGGCGCGCATCACTACGTCGATGCGACCGCGACCGATGTCGTGGCTGAGTTACAGAAGCTTGGCGGCGCGCGCGTGATTCTGGCGACTGCTCCGAGCGCGCAGGCGATTTCGCCATTGGTTGATGGTTTATCGCCAAACGGATTGTTACTCGTTCCCGCGGCGCCCCCTGAGCCACTTTCGATCAATGTGTTTTCATTGATCCTGCGCCGTAGTGGGGTATCCGGCTGGTATTCCGGCACTGCGAGAGATTCGCAAGACACGATGGAATTCAGCGCGTTGAGTGGCATTCACCCGATGATCGAAAAATATCCGCTCGAGCGTGTTGCCGAAGCCTACGAACAAATGCACAGCGGCAAGGTGCGATTTCGCGCGGTGCTAATGATGAGTGAGCGATAGCAGCGCCAGAGGTCCTTGCGCCATTGCGCGAAAGATCTTCCTTCTTTCCGACATCGTTGGCAGGATGGTAACCTAAAGGACAGTGATTACCCGTTTCCTTGTTGTTCTCCTGCTCACCCTCCTCGCGGCTGCGTGTAAACACCGCGGCACCGCTGAATTCATTGTCATAAAAGATCCTGTAATCGCGCTACAGCACGTGCGCGTGATCGATGGAACCGGAAGTCCGGCGCGCGAAGACCAAACAATAATCATCGACTCCGGTCGCATCACTGCCATTGGTCCAACGAAGGAGATTTCGGTGCCGGCGTCTGCTAAGTCTCTGGACCTGAGTGGCCACACCGCAATGCCAGGCCTCGTGGGCATGCACGATCATCTCTTTTATGCAACGGATCAGGGTGACCGTTATGTCGAGGCTGGCGAGAGCTTTGCTCCGCTATATCTTGCTGCGGGTGTTACTACGATTCGCACGGCCGGCGCAATGGAACTCAGCGACGATCAGGCGATCAAGCGAGCAATTGATAAAGGCGAATTGCCCGGACCGAAGATTCACCTTTCGAGTCCTTATATAAACAAGGCTGTGGGGAAAACGGTAAATGCGCAGAAGGTGACTGACCTCATCAACGAGTGGGCGGATCAGGGCGTTACCTCGCTGAAGATTTACGAGAACATAAATCGGGCAGAGATAAATGCCATCGTCTACGCAGCGCACAAGCGAGGTCTCAAAGTCACCGGACACTTGTGTGCAGCAGGTTTTGTAGAAGCTGCGCAGGCAGGCATCGACAATCTTGAACACGGAATGGCAGTTGATACTGAGTTCTTCTCGCGTAAGAAAGCGGATGAGTGTCCAGAGCGAAGAGAGTGGCTGCCGCAGTTGGCGCGCATCGATGTTAAGAG